>CAZDMY010000158.1:0-6213 GCA_964506405.1 uncultured Dehalococcoidia bacterium
ATCAATCATTGGGACAAAACGCACGGGCAATGTACTTATTTTTTGTATTTTACCTGCTAAACTTTCGTTGAAAATTAGAAAATAGGCGAATAAGAAAACCCGGACCAATCATCTGATCCGGGTTAAACTATTTTTTTAACTGTACTTAGGGGAATTTACGTCCCGGATGTCCAGGAGTTCAGATATTCAACCTGTTCGGGAGTGAGGACATCTATATCGATCCCCATATTTTCCAGTTTCAGCCAGGCGATGTCAGCATCGATGTCTTCCGGTACATTGTATACTTTATTTTCTAGTGAATCAGCATTTTTTACCATATACTCAGCGCTCAGCGCCTGATTGGCGAAGCTCATGTCCATCACGCTGGCCGGGTGCCCCTCGGCCGAAGCCAGGTTAATAAGGCGCCCTTCCCCCAGCAGAAAAAGGCTTCGCCCATCGGCCATGACGTATTCTTCCACAAACGGACGCGGCACGCGTTTTTCCTTCGCCATCTTTTCCAGTGCCGGGATATTGATCTCCACATTGAAATGTCCGCTGTTGGCCAGAATCGCACCGCTCTTCATCACGTCGAAATGACGCTGATCCAGACAATGTTTGTCGCCGGTAACGGATATAAAAACATCCCCGACCCTGGCTGCTGCGTCAGATGACATCACTTCGTAGCCATCCAGTACGGCTTCCAGAGCACGGATGGGATCGACCTCGGTAACTGTTACATGAGCACCAAGCCCCCGTGCCCGCATGGCGATCCCCCGGCCACACCATCCGTATCCGATCACCACCACTTTCTTTCCTGCCCAGAGAATATTAGTCGCCCGCGTGATACCGTCAACGGTGCTCTGGCCGGTACCATATCTATTATCGAAAAAATGTTTGGTATCCGCATCGTTGACAGCAATGATGGGATACATCAATTTGGATTGCCGCTCCATACTGCGCAGACGGATCACACCAGTGGTGGTTTCCTCCGTCCCACCGATGATATCCTGCAAACACTCAGTTCTATCTTTATGTATCAAAGCAACCAGATCACAACCGTCATCCATAGTGATGTTCGGCTTGCGATCGAGGTTGGCATTTATATGCTCATAATAGGTCTTGTCATCTTCCCCTTTGATCGCATAGGTGGGAATCCCCGCATCAACGAGCGCAGCCGCCGGGGCATCCTGTGTACTGAGCGGATTTGATGCGCAGAGGGATACCTCGGCTCCACCCTCCTTAAGCGTTAACGCCAGGTTGGCCGTCTCTGTGGTAATATGCAGACACCCGGCGATACGAATGCCTTGCAAAGGCTTCTCTCTGGCAAAGCGCTCCCTGATTAATCCAAGCACCGGCATCTCATTTGCCGCCCACTGGATACTCGCCTTGCCAACATCCGCCAGCGACAGGTCCTTCACGTCGTATTCTTTCTTGCTAACCATCCGGTTCCATCCTTTCCTCGTATTTGTCCATCAGGCCGATTTTTCGGCACACGTTTGTTATTATAGCATTAACGAAACTCCTGCGGTGCCCAACTCCTTCAACGATTAAACAATAATCCCGGTAAATTGTAGGCTTCCACATTAAGCACCACTTCATTACATTGTTCCAGCAGTTTGGCGGTAACCGCACTGACGCATATCTTAGCCAGCCCCTTATTGCGATAGGCCGGATGGGTCATCACATTGCCTACGTAAGCGATATCATAGGTAGGGACGACCAGGTGTGTCCCTGCCACAGCTATGAGTTCGTCGTCCTCCCAGATGCCGTAAAAAACGCCTTTACGAATCTGGCCGGAGGTAAAATTACCTCCACCACGTTCAAATGAGTAAAGCCGGTTTACTGCGCCAACATGAGCCGCTTTCAACCTCACCGCCCCCCCGTTTCCGGAATTAAACGTATCCCTGGAAACAAGCATTCGCTTCATTTGTAAATGCCATTCCAATTCGTAGTACGATTGAAGCACGTTAAGATGCGTCAGTTCACAGGTGAAAAACGTCCTGCCGGGAAGGCCGATTGAACCGAGCAGAAAATCAAGGGCGGCATTATCGCCCATTGTCAGCATATATGTAGGAAACAGACCCTTGGCCACCAGGCACAGGGCATTGGCATCGCCTTGAGTGGCAACATACCATTTGGTTACTTTTAGAAAATTGGGGTCCAGGTGGGCAAACGCCGATGCAGCGTAGGGCCGCTTCGTTTCGAGATGCGAAGCGATTTCAGCGCGATTGGTAAGCTTTCTGATCGTGCCCGCCTCGGTATCCACCGAGTGATCCTGGCCGGAATTAGAGCCAAAGAGAAATCTCATCTTACTTTCATTGAGCTAAGTTTTACTACATGCCGAGAAATGCCTGGCGGATCTCGGGTGATCCTTTCATTGTTTCGGCAAGTCCTTTTGCCTTGATCTGCCCCTCATGCATGATATAAACGTAATCCGCCATTTCTAACGACGCTTCGATATCCTGTTCGACAAGAAGAATCGTCAATTTCAGGTCCGTCTTCATCTTCCGAACGGCCGCAAATACCTCACCAACGAGCTTGGGTGCCAGACCCTGGCTGGGTTCATCCAGCATAATCAGTTTTGGCCTGGACATTAAAGCCCGCGCTATGGTAAGCATCTGCTGCTCACCTCCGCTCAAAGAACCCGCGCGTTGACGGGATCTTTCTTTGAGGATCGGGAACAGACTGTAAACCAGTTCAAGGGAATCGTCCTTTTTCGCTGATGCCTTTTGGGGATATGCGCCCATGACCAGGTTTTCGTAGGTACTCATTTTGACAAATAGATGTTTGCCTTCGGGCACCAGAGCTATCCCCCTGTCTACCTTTCGATGTGTAGGCAAATAGGTGATATCATCTCCCTGGTATATGATTGTGCCTCGCCACGCTCTTACCGAACCCAGAATTGTATTGAGAGTTGTTGTCTTGCCGACACCGTTCGGACCAAGCAAAGCGGTGATTTTCCCCTCTCGCACCTCCATGCTCGGTTGCCACAGGACCTGCATCGATCCGTAGCCAGATTCCAGATCATTTATCTTCAGCATTAATCTTCTTCAGAGAGCCTCCGAGGTAAACATCGATCACCCGTTCATCATTTAATGCTTCCCGAGTCGGGGCATCAACCAGCTTCTCACCCCGGTAGAGCACAATGACCCTCTCGGCAAATCCTACCATAGCCCGCATGATATGCTCAACCATGGATACGATGGCAATATTCTCCTGCAGGCTGATTCGCTTGATGAAGGCAACCATTTCATCGATATCCCCCGGATGCATCCCGGCCATGGCTTCATCCATCAATAGCAGTTTCGGTTTCATCGCCAGTGCGCGTGCAATCTCCAGCATCTTCTTCTCGACCGGAGTCAAAGTCTCGGCCACCTTATCTTTGTGCGCTTGAAGATTCAGCAGTTCCAGATAGTAATCGGCAATTTCCAGGGCTTCTTCCACTCCAATTTTTCCACTTAAAGTGCCGAAAAGCGCCCCTACCGCAATGTTCTCCCGAACGCTGGCAGAACCGAACGGACGCGGTATTTGAAACGTTCGACCAATGCCCAGGGGCGCTCGCCGGTACGGGGCCATCCGGGTAATATCCCGTCCATCAAACATGATGCGTCCCTCATCAGGATAGAGGACCCCGCTGATGATGTTAAACAGGGTTGTCTTGCCACTGCCATTGGGTCCTACAATACCGATCATTTCCCCGCTATCGATACTGAGGCTGACATCGCTTACCGCAATCAGTCCCCCGAAACTCAGGCTCACGTTATTCAGTTCAAGCAGCACCAACATTCACTCCTAAACAATGAACCTTTCCAATCTGGTACCCCTCGCCTTCTTTTTTGCCAGCCCCACTATACCCTGTGGAAACACCACAATCACTACAATCACTGCAACGGCAAAAATGAGCAGGTGATAACCGGGCCAGGCGATTGCCAGCCAGTACTTTGACAATCCATATACTAACCCGCCTACCAGCGGCCCCAGAAGCGTTCCCGCCCCACCAATCAACACTACCACGATGCACTCCACCGTATACTGAATCACAAAAACATCACCCGGATACACATGTGTAAGTTTCAATCCCCAGGCAAAAGCGCCCACCGCCGCCCCCAGTATGCCACTGGTGAGAAAAGCGATCGTTTTGTATTTGGTTGTATTGATCCCCATCACTCTGGCCGCATCCTCATCCTCTCTCACTGCCATCAATGCATTGCCGATTTTCCCTTTCATGAAGTAAAGTGTAATGAAGGCAGCTATAGCTGCGATGATGAACACTGCCGTGTCGCACCAGAAGGTTGTCAGGTCATTGATGGCCGCTTTCCCGACCGCATTTTTAAGGTCACCGTAATATATCATCCCCTGGGAACCACCCCACAGATTCATACCTTCTATCGTATATCGGATACCTTCATTGATTCCGATGCAGGCAATGGCAAAATACGCTCCCCTCAAACGCAACGCAATGCTGGCTTCCACCAGCGCCGACAGCGAAGCCAGGAGTAAACCGAATATGAGCCCGATAAAAATGATGCCCACACCGAGGCTTTCGTATTGATGAAAATAGGTAATGCCCAGCGCCATTCCGTAGGCACCGAGCGCGATGAAGGTAACATATCCAAAATCGACATAGCCGGTCATCCCCAGGAAAATGTTCCAGGACTGGCCCAGGGCGCAGTAGAATGCCAGCAAAGCCACCATCTGCCACCAGCCTGATACGGTATGCCCCAGCAAGAACAAAATGATATAGACAGCGAAGACGGGGAAAAGCGGGTAGTACTTAGTGAACCTCACTTCTCCCCCAGTAATCCGGTAGGCTTAATTAAGAGCAGTATGAAAAGAAGCCAGAAAGCAAGTGCTACGGTCAGGGAGAAAGGTTCGGCCCAGGATATCTGTGCAAAGAGAACATAGGCACCATTCTCCACCAGGCCAAATATCAAGCCGGCAAAAAAAGCACCGTAAGGAGAGGTCAGCCCTCCCAGCACAGCAATTACAAATGCTTTCAGCGTGTATACTTCTCCCATATAAGGGTTTATGCCGACCGGTATAAACATGGTCAGAAACACTCCGCTCATCACTGTGAGCCCGATACCGATAGCGAAACTTAAGGCATATATTCTGCCGACGTTAACCCCGCACACTCGCGCACCTTCGCTATCGGCTACGACTGAACGAACTGCCGTACCCACGCGGGTTTTGGCAAACCAGAAATAAAGCAGTAGTGCGGTTGCTACGCTGCCGAAAAACGCATAAAGCTTGCTCATAGGGATAACGGTAATCGGCATGGTTATTTTGCCGACGTCCCAGGTGTATCCCCTGAAATCGGCTCCGGCAACGAGGCGAACAATCTCTTCCAGAAGGATCCCCACCGCAAAAGTAGCCAGCAATGTTGTCAATTCGGGGGCTTTTAGTAACCGCCGCATCGCTGCGAAGAAAACGATCAAGCCCAAAGCAATTCCGGCAAAAAGGGCGGTCGGTATAGCGACCAGAGGAGACAGGCCAAGCCCGGCAACAACCCCCAGTGTAACAAACGCACCAATCATGATGAATGCCCCGTGCCCGACATTCACCACCCGCATCACGCCGAAGATCAGGCTTAACCCCATGGTCCCTACTCCGTAGACCCCACCGAGGAGCAGGCCATGAATAAGATTTCCTCCCAGTTGTTCCCAGAACATATTCGTCTTTCGAGGATTAGTAAATCAGTAAAACTTCCTTAAACAGGACACCCGTACTAACGATGATACATCGA
This sequence comes from uncultured Dehalococcoidia bacterium, assembly GCA_964506405.1. Classification (GTDB taxonomy): domain Bacteria; phylum Chloroflexota; class Dehalococcoidia; order SZUA-161; family SpSt-899; genus JBGLNL01. The sequence continues at coordinate 5,726 of CAZDMY010000158.1, forward strand.
TAAAACAGAGATTTCGTTCGTTACCCTATAGGGAATATATCTTTATGTCAAATGGTTTCGCATCCGCGATTGCACCTTCAGACCGATAATACAGGCCCTCCTTATATTATGCCTCAAAGGATTGAATTGTACAGCTTGCAACATTTCTGGGCTCGAAGTTCCGAGTAACGAGTCGTGAGTCGAAAGTCGAAAGGGAATAACCAAAGAACAAGAAACAATAACCAAGAAACAAGATACAAGATACAATAACCAAGTTGAGAGTTCCGAGTGCCGAGTACCGGGTACCGAGTGCCGAGTTGGATAGTTTGCTGGTTAGTTGGTTCGGGGTTCACCACCCCACCCCTCTGGATTCACGCCCAGGTCTCTAGTGGCGCTTGCCGAATGTGTAGGGGCAATCCCTTGTGGTTGCCCTTGTGTAGGGGTGAATAAATATTTCGCCCTTACGGAAAGTGGGGCTGGAAGCCCCACCTGCGGGGTTGGATCGGAAA
>CAZDMY010000159.1:0-6165 GCA_964506405.1 uncultured Dehalococcoidia bacterium
CACTATGGACATACGTAGCGCGAGGCTTTAGCCTCGCCCAAAGCGACCCTGAAAGGTCGCACTACAGGATCAGGACATGGGAAAGTGCTACGAATAAAGAGGTTTTCTTTCTTCAGAAAGAACAAAATCCAAAATGACTATATTTTATCTATCCTTATGGGGGATGTCAAAGACCTGTCTGTTCGCTATGGTATATTCTATGGAAATCTCCGTAAACAAAGGAGGAAAAAGGTGGTAAATAATCTTTTTCGAGGTACCGAACCACAGGTGGTGACCACCAATGCGCACGATCCGCTTGAGGGAAGGATTTTCATCTGGGCCTGGACCGAATGGTTCGAACGGATAGAAGGGGAGTGGGGGGATGTCGCGTTCACCCCGGTGGCGATTGCGGAGACGGACCTGCGCGAATGGCTGTCTGAATCCGGATATGATGATATCGTTGATGTGGACGAAGAAACCGCCGCGACGGTGAAAAGCGAGTTTCTGGAACAGGAACCGCTTTACCCGGAGGGCGGCGAGGTCTATGATGAGGTTGGCGATTTGCTGGAAGAAGAAGGGGATTTTGAGCATCGTTAGGCCGAAAAAAGGGGTATCGCGAAAGGAGACCTCATGAAGGAATCCGCTATCGAGCAAATCCGTAAGCGCAATGGTACCATCGTGGCTTTCCAGCCGGAAAAGATCGCGGCGGCGATTGGTAAAGCCTTAAAAGCCACTGGTAAGGACCGGCAAGGGCTGGCTGAGGAACTGGCTGAAACGGTGGTCAGAAGCATGGAGAGCCGGTTTGCAAACGAGACGCCCGGGGTGGAGGATGCTCAGGACACAGTGGAAGAGACGCTTATGGGGCAGGGATACCCCGAGGTTGCGCGCCAGTACATTTTATATCGGCAGCGGCGGGCCACAGTGCGCAGCATGAAGGGTCGCATCGGGGTTCAGGACGACCTGAAGTTGGATGTGAATGCGGTTAAGGTCCTCGAGCGCCGTTACCTGCTGCGCGATGAAGCGGGTAGCATTATCGAAACGCCCGGTCAGCTTTTCCATCGGGTGGCCCGGGAAATCGCGTCGGTTGAAACACGATTTGATCTGAATGCCGATGTGGACGCATTGGCGGATATCTTCTATAGACTGATGAGCGAGCGGGAATTCCTTCCCAATTCCCCTACGCTGATGAATGCAGGCACAGCACTGGGCCAGCTTTCCGCCTGCTTTGTCCTGCCGGTGGAAGATTCCATTCGGCAGATATTCGAAGCCCTCAAAGATATGGCCATTATTCACCAATCGGGCGGGGGCACCGGCTTTACCTTCAGCCGCCTGAGGCCACAGGGGGATATCGTCCGGTCCACGCATGGCGTTGCTTCCGGGCCGGTCTCCTTCATGCAGATCTTCAACTCAGCGACGGAGGTCATCAAGCAGGGGGGCAAGCGGCGCGGGGCGAACATGGGGATTCTGCGTGCCGATCATCCCGATATCCGGCGCTTCATCCAGGCCAAGGCTCAAGGGGCGCTTTCCAACTTCAATATCTCCGTCTCGGTCACCGACGAGTTCATGGAGGCGGTGGAAAAAGGCGGGAATGTTCCGCTCATCAATCCGCGGACCGAAAAGGAGGCGAGTTCGGTCCCCGCTCGCGACCTGTTCGATAGCATCGTGAACAATGCCTGGCATACCGGAGACCCGGGGATGCTGTTCCTCGACCGGGTCAACCGGGACAATCCGACACCGGCCCTGGGTTCTCTGGAGGCAACCAATCCCTGTGGTGAACTGCCACTCCTTCCGTATGAATCGTGCAATCTGGGCTCGATCAATATAGGACGGATGATTTCCGAAGGCCGAATTGACTGGGAGAAACTGGGGAATACGGTAGATTACGCCGTCCGGTTCCTGGACAACGTCATCGAGGTAAATACCCTTCCCCTGGAATCGATTCAAAAGATCACCGGTGCCAACCGGAAGATCGGGCTGGGGGTTATGGGATTTGCCGATGCCCTCATCCTGCTCGGGCAGCCCTACGATTCGGAAGATGCCCTGCAGACGGCGGAATCTTTGATGCAGTTCATTCGGGAACGGGCGTTCGAGGCCTCCGCCAGGCTGGCAGACGAACGGGGCGCGTTCCCGAATTTCCGGGGTAGCATTCATGACAAACCGGATGGGCAGCAATTAAGAAATGCGACTGTCCTTTCGATTGCACCCACCGGCACGATCAGCATCGTCGCCGGTTGTTCGAGCGGCATAGAGCCCCTGTTCGCGCTGGCCTATATACGTAACGTGATGGAGGGGACTCAGCTTCTGGAAGTCAATCCACTCTTCGAGCAGATGGCCCGGGAACAGGGCTTCTACTCGGATGACTTGATGGAACAGATCGCCCGGCATGGCACGCTGAAAGGAATTGACGGTGTACCGGCGGAACTTCGACGCATGTTTGTGACGGACTGGGAGATCGATCCCGGCTGGCATATTCGGATGCAGGCGGTGTTTCAGCAGTATACGGATAACTCGGTATCCAAGACGATCAACCTGCCGGAGGACGCCAGCACCGAAGACGTGCGCCAGGCCTACGTGCAGGCGCATCAACAGGGTTGCAAGGGGATCACTGTCTATCGTTACGGGAGCAAACCGGTACAAGTGTTAAACATGCCGGGATATGACCGGTCGGATGAAGAGCCTTCGCCGTATGTGTCGGTGCAGTCGGAGTACTCGGGTGGCTGTGCCTCGGGGGTGTGCCCGATTTAAGAGGGCAGATTTTCGAGTGCCTCCCTCATCACGTTCATGTTTCGATGTCATCACAAAGAGGCCGGGACTTTATTAGTATGTCATCACGAGGAGTTCGTCCTCAGGCGAACGACGTGGTCGCTAGATGCGCCGTGGCGTATGATCTCCCTGTTCAACCGGAGATTGCCACATCCGCCTCCGGCGGATTCGAAATGACAGATCCTTCTTTATGTCATTCCGGACCCCGATCCGGTCGCAGATGCGCCCAGGCGTGAATCCAGGTCGGGGTGAGGGCAGCCTTATCCGGCTTTTTCCCTCACTCTAACTCTCTCCCCTGAGGGGCGAGAGAACTTGCCGCCATCCCTTCCCCTCTGGATTCTGAATCAAGTTCAGAATGACAAGCCTGGCAATCAGGTGTCATCACGAGGAGCCCGAAGGGCGACGTGGTCGCTAGATGCGCCGTGGCGTATGATCTCCCTTGTTCAACCGGAGATTGCCACGGTCTTCCGCTGCTGGCGTAAGGCCTCGCAATGACATTAAGACCAGGGGAGATTGCCACGTCCGCCTTGGTCGTTAGATCCGCCGCGTGCGGACGGACTCGCAATGACAGCTGTAAACAATCGCAATGACAGATACTTTGCAGTTTTTATCCGCTCGTTCAGGCGTTACTCGCTTCTGTTTGCCCTTCCTCGCTGACCTTATCCAGAAGTGTCCGGTATACCAGCACCTTAATCGCATTCAATACCAGCATCCAGACGATCGCGTATCCCCAGATGGCAGCCGCGCGCAGCCAGCCGATGGGTTCGATCACCCAGCCGTAAACGGCCACCAGCGTGCCGGCGATCTGGGTTCCCTCCAGGGCCAGGAACAGCGAAAGGCTTGGGTACGGCCTGTCCCACATACAGCCCTCATTACGCGTCAGGAAGATGGTCATATGTCCGGCCACCAGAAGTTTCAGGAAGATCATGGTTTGTATCACTTCATCCGCCATGTCCGTCTGGGTGCGCAGGAACCAGAAAACCACGAAGGAGGAGATCACCCCACCGATTCCCAGTACAGCGGCCACGGTCAACACGCGCGGCATATTCCACCGTACCGGTTGCGGGGCAGCCCGCGCGTTATCCCAGGCGATAGCGATGATGGGTATATCGTTTAATATCGCCAGCAAAACGATCATGATGGGTGTGACCGGATAGTAATCGAATGCCAGTACGGATATGGCGATGAACAGCAGCAGGCGGATCGTTTCGGTGATCCGGTAAGTGGCATAGCTGATCATTCGCTGGAAGATCCGTCTGGCCTCTTCCACCGCTCGCGTGATTACGCCTAATCCCTGGGCGGTCAGCACCAGGTCCGCTGCCGAGCGCGCCGCGTCGGTGGCCCCGCATACGGCGATGCCCACATCCGCCTGCTTAAGGGCAGGGGCATCATTTACCCCGTCGCCGGTCATGCCGATAATCCGATCGTTGGCCTGAAACCGCTGAATTAACTTAAACTTGTGCTCCGGCGTCACCTCGGCAAACCCGTCTGCCTGAAGCACTTCCTCGCTGATCTCCCGTTCCTGTTGGCTGCTTGTTTCCCCTTCTTCCTCCTCTCGGAATACCTCGGAGGCGCTGCGGATATCCTGTCCGAGCCCCAGCATGCCGGCTACCTGTTTACCGATGGCCGTATGATCGCCCGTTACCATTCGAACGTCGATCCCGTGATCGGCTGCCTCCTTCAATACACCGGCGGAATCCTCCCGTGGCGGATCCAGTAAGGGTAAAAGACCCAGGTATTGCCAGTTCCCATCCCCGTTCCGGCGCGCTACACCGAGTGAGCGAAATCCTTTCTGGCCCAGTGCATCCACTTTGTCAGAAACCCTGGATTTTAATTCATCGTCAGCTTTCACCAGTTTAAGAATCGCCTGAGGCGCACCCTTGGCTGCGGTAAATCGATTTCCATTCGACTGAACGTCAGCATCGGCATATTTTCGGGTCGGATCAAAGGGCCGGAGTTCCTCGACTTTGTAGTCGTCCAGTTCCGACTGGTCCTCCAGTCCGCCTAATACAGCCCAGTCGATCGGATCATCAGCGCCGCGGCGGGCGGTCAGTGCCGCGGTCAGTATCAATTTGTGGGTGTCCTTACCTTCAACCAGCGCCGGCTCCTGCATCTCCAACTGATTCTTAGTCAGCGTACCGGTTTTATCGGCACACAGGACTTCCAGGCCGGCCATCTCCTCCATCGCGGCCAGTCTCGATACGATGGCCTTCCACTCTGCCAGACGCCCGGCGCCGATGGACATGGTCACCGAAAGCACAGCAGGCAGGGCGACCGGGATGCCGGAGATGGTCAGCCCCAGCGCAAAGAGCATCACATCCACCCAGGGATCGCCACGAAGGATGGTTACGATAACGATGGTAGCCACCAGGACGCCTGCGGATGCCATCAGGAAGTAGCCGATCCGCAGCACCGCCTTCTGGAAATGGGAGCGCTCCTGGGCGGTTTCGATCAACTCCACCGTTCGAGCGAACCGGGTTTTTCGGCCGGTCGCGGTGACCATTGCTTTCGCTTCCCCCTGCTTGACCGTGGTACTGGAATAGGCCATATCACCGCCCTCCCTGGCAACGGGGAGGGATTCACCGGTAAGCGCCGATTCGTCGATACTCAGGTTTTGATCGGTCAGCAATTTGATGTCGGAAGGCACGATATCCCCGATCTCAAGCTTGATGATATCCCCCGGAACCAATTGCGTGGCCTCAATTGAACGCTGCTCACCGTCGCGAATGACCTGTGCCTCGGGGGCCAGTTTCTGCTTCAATGCCGCGATGGCATTGCTGGCTTTATGCTCATGCCAGAAGCTCACACCGCCATTGATTAGAAGGAGAACGACGATCACCCCCAGTTCCTCCCAGTGCTGAACGGCAGCGGCCAGGATGGCCGCGATTTCGATCATCCAGGGGATCGGACCCCAGAAATGGGACAGGAAGACAACGATCGGATGTTTCCCTTCCTCCTCGATGGTGTTCTCACCATACTGCTGGAGGCGCTGATCGACCTCCTGCTGAGTCAGCCCCTGTTCCGGATCTGCGGAAAGGTCCTCCAGCGCCTCGTCGACGCTCATTTGCTCATATTTCGATTGCTTTTTCTTCCTGCGAGCCATGGGTCATGCTCCCGTATCTGTTCCGTTCAATTGCGCTGGCACTCGGGGCAGTAATAAGCCGTCCTTCCCGATACCTTGATCGTCCGGATTTCAGCCCCGCACTTCGGGCATTGTCCACCTTTGCCCCGATTTGGCAGCAGATAATCTTTCGGCATCTGTGCGGGATCGGCTTCGGCATCTATTGCTGTTTCGAGTACCTGCTGCATTACCTTGTAGAGCTGTTCCTTCCGGGTATCGTCCAAGTTCCCGGATTTGTGCTTCGGGTGGATTTTTGCCTGGAATAGTATCTCATCCGAATAGATATTCCCGATTCCGGCGAT
>CAZDMY010000160.1:0-6147 GCA_964506405.1 uncultured Dehalococcoidia bacterium
AACTCGTCATCCAGTTCAGGAAGTATCTCTTCCTTGATCTCAGAGACAGTCACGTGATACAGGCAGTCCTTCCCGGCAAGCTCTTCATTAGGATGGTCATCGGGAAACGGTAGTGAAAAATCCTTCTCATCCCCTGCGTTCATTCCCGAGATTTCCTGGGCAAATCCCGGCGAAGGGACATCGGAATCCTGGGTAATTCGGAAAGAATCGCCTTCGCGATCGAGAACGGTTTTTTCATCGATGGTGGCCTTGATGTCGATTGTTACCACATCGCCTAACTGGGCCGGTCGCTCGACGGGTTCCAGTGTAGCATGCATTCTAAGGAGGTTTTCAATGCCCTGTTCGATATTCTCTTCCGTTATTTCGATAGGCTCGGTAGGAACACGGATCGAGTGATAATCTCCCAGTTCCACTTCGGGAGGTACCGGGATGGTGGCTTTGAATATCGGGGGGTCTTTTTGTACCATTTCCATATCGGGCTGGCCGATGCTGGTGATCTGTTCCTGTTCGATGGCCTCCTGATAGAGCTGAGGGACGAGTTGTTCCAGAGCTTCAGATTCTATGGAATCCTTTCCCACATGGCGTTCGAACAACGCCCTCGGGGCCTTGCCTTTCCTGAATCCCGGAATGTTCACCTGTTTTGCCATCCGGCGGTAGGCTTCGTCCATCGCCTGTTCAAGTTCTTCCGGCTCGACTTCAACGGTCAGAGCAACCTGGCAGCTTTCAATTTTCTCGGATGATGCTTTCAAATCTTCCTCCTCAAATGCAAACTCTATTATATCAGTGAATCGATAAAGTATGAAAGTGGATAAGCGCTCGATCGTGGATCTGAAACTGATGCATAATGAATCCGGTGCCTCCCGTTTTGGCTCAGGAGATGGGATTGCCGGAGTACTGCTGCAAAGCAAGGTCATGATTTGACCGACGCGGCAATACTGATGGCATCGGTGGGGCATTCGTTGATACACCGGGCACACTGAATGCAATCGCTGGATGTGCCGATGTCCTCTAGTTTTGAGAAATTGGCCGGGCAGTTACGCAGACATTGCAGGCATTCGCTACACTTGGATTTCTCCAGATGTACCTTGACCAGGCTTATCCGGTTGAAAAGTCCGAAAATGGCTCCCAGAGGACAAAGATAGCGACACCAGAATCGGCCGATAAGCGCGAACAGTATGATCGCTACCCCCAGGGTTGCCAGGTGAACATAAAAGAAGGTACCAAAACTGAAATCGTTTGCAGATATGAAGCGGTGCGGGATAGCCGCAAAAAGGCTGCCGGAAGGACATACCTTACAGAAGACGGTATCGAGTGTGATCCAGGCCGCGATGATGATTCCGATCAGAGAGAGGTACTTGGTCCAGGGGAATGACGGCAGGTTGACAGCATCCCGCCGGTGCCGCAGGCGCATGATCAGGTCCTGAAGGGTACCAAACGGACAAACCCATCCGCACCAGAACCTGCCTAGTAAGAGGCCAAACAATCCCATTGAACCGAGAACGTAATATGGGAAAATTCTTAATGCGGTAAAGTTCTGAAGGGCGCCGATAGGGCAGGCCGAGGAGGCGGCCGGGCATCCGTAGCAATAAAATGCAGGGCAGACCACACCGGTTTCCAGGATGGAAATGAAGCCGAGGTTCAACAGCAAAAGAGAAAACGCCTGAACGGCAATGCGGGAAACCCTGATCCGTTTCAACCGCCCAACCCCATACAGTTAATGCAAATGAATTGAACCATCTCCCGGACATCATCGTAATGATCAGTGGCTTGAAATACGACCAGGAAAACGAATGTGCCGAACAGAATGGATCGTAATGTTGGGAGCAGATAGGGTTTAAATGCCATTTTCAATTATGGTAATTGACCCGATTGTTGAACTTGTTCCCACATATCCATGACCTCGGTGAACCCCTTGAGGAAATCCTGAGGTGGAACGTAGCCAATGATCCGGCCGAGTTCCCTGCCGTCCGGTAAGGCAAATACTGTGATCGGAACGCCGGATATCCCGTATTTCATATACAGGTTACCTTTGCCGGCATAACTTTTTAGGCTGATAAAACTGCGGCACATCTCGGTTGCAACTTGCTCGTGGGCAAATGTATCTCGATCCAGCTTCTTGCACGCCGGACACATGTCGGTATAAAAATTGATCATGATGATCTTATTTTCCTGCTGGGCTCTGGCCAAAGCCTGGTCCCAGCTTGACAGCCACTGGGAATAGTCGATATCACCGGTAGCTGTAGCGGTTCCGCACTCGTTGATGCAGGTAATAGTGTAACTACCGTCTTCGTTGTCGCGTATCAATTCGGTTGGACAGGGTGAATTGCATTGACATCCGCCTCCCGCGGCTAAAACAGCTTCCGCAAGTTCTTGCTGGCTGAAGTCGGGACATAATACAATATCCGGCGCTTTAGCGGCAGGAACCGGCCGACACATATCGTCGATGATTTGGACACCGTCGGACGTACCATTCCCCGAACAGCCCCAGGTGCTGCCTGTTATAATGGTCAAAAGCAGGATGATGACGACCCGGAAATTCATTTGATACCTGTTCATCTGGTATTTATTATCGTAATAAAGATTATAGGTTCTAAGGGGCCGGATTGTCAAAATGTTACCGGTTGTCTGTCGTCCTGATATCTGGTGAACTTCATTAGAATCGTATATACTCTAAGCGACTCAGTATAGCACACTTGATGAGAGCGATGAACTTACTATGGAAGATTTGAGCTTTCTGGCAAGTATGGCGCTGGTGCTGGGCATCGCCCTGCTCGGCGGGCTCATCGCCAGGCGGTTGAGGCTGCCGGTCATCCTGGGGTACCTGGTGAGCGGGGTGATCATCGGCCCTAATGCCCTTGGCGTAATCGAAGACGTTGGCAATGTAGAGATACTGGCAACCATCGGAGTAGTCCTTCTCATGTTCACGCTTGGCGTGGAGTTCTCTCTGAGAACTTTGAAAAACGTGGGTAACATCGTTCTGCTCGGCGGAATAGCACAGGTAGTGGTCACCGCATTCCTCGGCATTGGTCTGGCACATTTTACCGGCTATTCCAATCAGGAGGCATTTCTATTTGGCTTGTTCGTTTCCGTAAGCAGTACCACTATCGTGCTGAAGATACTCAGGGATAGAGGGGAACTGGGTACATCTCACGGAAGGGTTATGACCGGCATACTGCTGATACAGGATCTTGGCGTTGTCCCCATGATGGCGATCATACCGGCGATGGGCAGTTCGGGAAGCGAACTTGCCTCTGACGTCGGATGGGCTTTGCTAAAAGCGGCTATATTCCTGGGGGGCACGATTATTCTGGGATTGTGGGGGTTCGACAGGTTTATGAAACTGATTGCCGGCGAGAAATCCCGGGAACTGTTTCTGATATCCATCGTGAGTATTTCCTTCCTGGCCGCGGTAATGGCCGACTACTTCGGTTTATCCGTTGCGCTGGGCGCTTTTCTGGCCGGCTTACTCGTCAGCGAATCCGATTACGCTCACCAGGCACTGGCGGATGCAAGGCCGTTACGCGATATTTTTGCTGTGCTCTTTTTCGCCTCTCTGGGTATGCTGGCCGACCCGAAATTTATTGCCGATAATCCGGCAAAGATCGCTATCGTTGTGCCCACCCTTATCGTGGGGAAAACGGTGATCACCGCTCTTATTACCAGGATCTTTGGCTATGGGTTGAAAACAACAATGATGGTAGGCGGCGGCCTGTTCCAGATAGGGGAATTCAGTTTCATCATGGCAGCACTTGCCTATCAGGAGAAACTGATTGGGGAAGAACTCTATGCTCTCACCCTTACAGCAGCGATCATCACTATACTATTGACCCCGTTTTCACTTGCTGGCCTTTCGAAAATCTATGTATACCTGGCCCAGCATTCCCGTTTGCCTCAGAAAACACCTATTGAATCGGACAAGGATTTCAGAGGAAGTGCTTATCGGCTTTCGAGTCATGTGGTGATCTGCGGGTTCGGACGTGTAGCTCGAAACCTGGTCAATATTCTCGATGAGAACACCATTGCCTACCTCATAGTGGATATGGATCCCAGAATAGTAAGCAGGGCTCGACGAAGAGGAATCCCCTATATTTTCGGGGATGCCAGCCGTCCCGAGGTGCTGGCCGCTACGAACCTGGAGAAATGCGGACTTCTGGTTATCGCGTTACCGGATCCTTTAGCGACCCGTATGGTGGTCCGAAATGCCAGGCGAATTAACCCCAAAGTCCACATCATAGCCCGGGTACACTGGGATGTTGACGAGGAGTTACTACGGGATCTTGGCGTTGATGAAATCGTCAGGCCGGAGAGAGAGGCCGGCCGGGAGATTATCCGGCTGGCACTGCGTCGTTATGGCATGCGGGCTGAGCAAACCGAACGGATCGTCGAGAAATCAAGCGAGGAATAGGTTAAAATCAATCTCTTTTGTACGTACTATGCTAGAATGAAGTGTGGATTACAGTGGATAAACCGGATTCATGATTGCGATTATCGATTACGGGGCGGGTAATTTACGCAGTGTTGCCAAGGCGGTTTCCCGCCTGGGTTTTCCCGCGAAGGTGACCAGCGAACCGGTCGATGTGATGAACGCCGATATCGTGATACTGCCGGGCGTAGGAGCTGCCGGTGATACAATGGAAAGCCTCCTTAAACTTGGTTTAGTGGAACCCGTAAAACAGGTGATCCGGCAGAACCGGCCGTTTTTGGGGATCTGCCTGGGGCTCCAGGTATTGCTCACCAACACCCAGGAAAGCGGCGGATATGATTGCCTGGATATAATAGCCGGGAAAGTCAGGTTACTGCCTTCTGAGTTGAAAGTTCCCCACATGGGGTGGAATCAGGTAAAACAACGTACGACTCATCCAATTTTCGAAGGCATCGCGGATGAAAGTTACTTCTATTTCGTGCACAGCTACTATACCGATCCGCAGGATCAATCCATCGTGGCCGGGGTTACGGATTATGGCCTTAAGTTCTGCAGCCTTATCACCACCGGCAATCTGGTAGCCACGCAGTTTCATCCCGAGAAAAGTGGTGAAGTCGGACTTCGCTTGCTTGCCAATTTCCTGAAGCATAACAGCCGGACAGGCGGTAGAGAGCCATGTTAACAAAGCGAATCATCCCCTGTCTGGATGTTACTGCAGGCCGTGTTGTTAAGGGTATCAGCTTTGTTGAACTGAGGGATGCGGGCGATCCCGTTGAGCTGGCTTCAATTTATGATAAGGCAGGTGCCGACGAACTGGTATTTCTTGACATAACAGCAACATCGGATGCTCGCGACATTATGAGAGATGTCGTTGAACGCGTATCCGAAGAAGTCTTCATTCCATTCACTGTTGGCGGAGGGTTACGGACCATTGAAGACATGCGGCAGATCCTTGAGGCGGGGGCTGACAAGGTTTCACTCAATACCTCGGTTGTCTTCAATCCTCAGGTGATTTCGGAGGGTGCGGCCAAGTTTGGCAATCAGTGCATCGTCGTTGCCATCGATGCCAAACGAATTGAAGGTACGGTAACAAAATCAGCAGACAAGCCTTTAAGTGTTGATAAGGATTCCCGATGGGAGGTTTTCACCCATGGCGGGCGCGAACCCGCAGGAATCGATGCACTGAAATGGGCTCGAGAGGCGGTGCGTCTGGGGGCGGGGGAGATACTGCTTACCAGTATGGATTGCGATGGGCATCAGGATGGCTATGACTTGGATTTGACCCGCGCGGTGTCCGAGGCGGTGAGGGTACCGGTAATTGCCAGTGGCGGTGCAGGGAATTATGAGCATTTCTATGAAGCGATAGTCGAGGGGAAAGCGGATGCGGTCCTTGCTGCGAGCTTGTTTCATTATGGCACCTATACCATCGGTCAGGTTAAAGATTTCCTGGCCTGCCGGGGTATTCCGGTCAGGTAGTCTTAATTAGGTTGTGACGCGGATATGGGAAAGATTTATATCATCGATGTCACCAACCGCGATGGGGTTCAAGCTGCCCGATTGAGTCTCTCCAAGTTGGAGAAAACGATGATCAACCTTTATCTGAATCAGATGGGGGTATTTCAATCAGAGGCAGGGTTCTGTACGGTTCACCATGAATCCAATTATTTTCGAGCTAACCTTGAGTTGTGTACTCTGGGCGTCCTGCAGCCGATGCGTCTGTCCGG
>CAZDMY010000161.1:0-6132 GCA_964506405.1 uncultured Dehalococcoidia bacterium
CAGGGTTACAGTTTTGCCGCCAGGTCGGCGAGTTGCAGGCTCTCGAGTTTGGCTTTCTCCGGTTTCCCGTCGCTGTCGATGGAACGCAGTTCATAAAACTCTTTCAACATCATGTCAAGATCGGGGACTGAGCCTGCAGCCGGTCCGTCCGGCGGCGATGTCAGTATTTGCTTCGGCAGGGTATCGTCCGCCGCTGTAACACCCATTAAATTACTTAGCCCTCGCTTTAGCATCCAGATACGCTCGCCGTTCTCAAGAAGCTCTTCCAGCGTGTAATCGAAACCGCTGGCGGCGCTGATCAAATCAACAAATTCCTGGGGGGTAATAACGGACATGAGCAGGTAGCACAACGAAGCCGAATTAACTACCTGGCCCAGGTTCTGGGAAGCGACCACCATCTGTGCCTTACCGACACTTGATTTCTGCTCATAACCACCCGGAATGCCGGCATCGGGCCAGCAGACGATGCCCTGTTCAATACTGTAAGTGAGATCGTTGGTATGGCATGCTCCACGTATACCCACCGCATAGGAAAGTCCCAGGCCGTGGAACGCACGTGGATCGTGCATCGGGACTTCCATACCCTTCACGTGAACCGCATACTGACTTGCTTCACCACCAATTCTCTCGGCGGCTTTTCTGCTGCCTTCCGCGAGGATATCGCCAAAACCGTCACGGTTGGCGATCTTTTCGATCATCTTCATTACTGCATCGATATTACCCCATGTAAGCTCGATACCATCGGTATCCGCCTTTGTGATAATGCCCTTTTCGTAGCAATCCATCGCCATAGCAATTGTGGCACCACAGGAGATCACGTCGATACCAAAATCATTGCACATCTCGTTCATTTTGATGATAGCGGCCATATCGTCAATCATGAGGAGCGATCCCAGGCTGGCGACTCCCTCATATTCCGGCCCGGCGGTCGACTTGAGAGTATATGTCCCATTGTCTTTCTTAACCACGCGTTTGCAGCTAACCAGACAGCCGTGGCACTGATCTGTTCCGGTCAGAAATTGTTCGCTATTAAGCGCCCCGCCGCCGATCTTCGGCGCGAAAGCGTTCATATCACCAGCCGCCCAATTCTTGCCGGGGAGATCCCCCAGCATGGCGCCGATATCAAGGGCTCCGTTTGTGCCCCCGGCCTTGACGATATCCACGATAAAATGGCCCTTGGCATTTTCTGTGTAGGATTTTCGTTTCTCATTGAAAACGTCGGCATTTGCCGCATCGATACGGCCGTTTCCAATGGCTACGATTGCCTTGAGTTTCTTGGACCCCATCACCGCGCCCATACCGGTACGTCCGATGAAATCCCGTTTCTCGTTGGCGATCGCCGAATATCGAATCAGGTTTTCTCCCGCCCGCCCGATACTCAGTACACTTGCGTTCTTTGCGCCCCCATTCTGTTCTCTTAGTAAATCCAGAGCTTCGTAGGTATCCTTTCCCCACAGGCCGGTTGCATCTTTCAGTTCAGCCTTGCCATCCTGTATTATCAGATAGACGGGTTTGTCCGATGCACCCGCAATGGCAATACCATCGAATCCGGTTGATCTCAGCCAGGCGGCAAAAGTCCCGCCGCAGGAGCTTTCACCCCACATATTGGTCAGTGGCGATTTAGCACAAACCGAAAACCGGGACCCACCCGGCATGGCCATACCACCTATAGGGCCGGTCGTTACCAGCATCAAATTGTCGGGAGAGAGGGGATCGACCCCCGGTGAGACCCTGTCAAGAAAAAGCTTTGCTGCCAGGCCGCTTCCGCCAATATATTTTCTCAATGTATCCCGGTCGACATTTGAACTCCCGATACTGCCATCTGTCAGATTTACTTCCAGGATATTGCCTTTGTATACTCCCATTTAAATACCTCCTAAATCGGCGCGGTTCGGAAAATAGTAACGGCTTCCGAAGGTTATCACCCGGTAAAATACGTGGCTTAAGCCACATATTGCGCACATTCACCATGATTGGGAAACAAACCTTCAGTTACGAGCTAAAATTAACATTCCAAGTGCCGAAAAGTCAAGGGGCACCGAAATGATTGGTATTCACCACTTTTTGTTACAAATTGCATAAAACAACGGTGAAATTTTGTGCCATATGATCGCTGTAACTGCCCAGGGTTGACAGGATGCCATCACGGTCCATATAATCACAATCGACGAAGATAACAAATGGGTCTATCGTAGAGAGAAAATTTCTCAAAAGGTGGTGATAACATGGCAGATGCAAGCCAGGTTGGCAGACAGTATGATGTTGCCCCCTGGGAAGTGGAACGATGCAAGATCAAAGAACTGGTCCTTGCTATCGGTGATGACAATCCGATTTATTTGGACAAAGAGGCAGCCCGGGCGGAAGGTTACAAAGATACGCCGGCTCCCCCGACTTATATTACCGTGCCGGGTAACTGGCAGAGTAACACCAGCCAGTTTATGGATGATCTGGGGATCAACTATATGATGATCGTCCATGGCGGAGAGGAATACGAATACCATAATGAGATCTATCCCGGCGACACACTCAGTGGAAAGACCACGGTCGCCAGCGTGGTGGAGAAACAGAGTAAGTCGGGCAGCAAAATGGATATCGTTATTATCGAGACGATATTCAATAACCAGAACAACGAAAAGGTGCTCACGGCACGCACCACCATCATTGAAAGAAAGTAGGCGGTGAAAAATGGCTCATGAACTTTATTTTGAAGATGTAAACGTTGGGGATGTGATCCCTGCTCTGGAAAAAGCGCCCGTCAGTAAAGATCAGATATGGCGGTACGCCGGGGCATCGGGTGATTTCAATCCGCTGCATATGGATGATGAGTGGGGAACCATGGCCGGGATGGGAGGGCGGATAGCCCACGGGATGCTCCTTATGGGCTTTGTAGGCCAGGCAATCACCAATTATGTTCCCAAGAAGAACCTGAAAAAATTCAGTGTGCGGTTTGGTGGGATGACCAAACTGGAAGACGTTATCACGATCACCGGTTCTGATAATGGTGAAAACATCATTACCGGTGAGCTTGTTGCGGCTGATCAGAATGGCGACATGAAAGTATCGGGGACCTTTGAGGCAGCACTGCCCGGTAAATAAGCCGCAGAGACACCGAGTTTAAAGAGGAAGCGTTCCATAGACTCTGTGAGCTTCGCGGTGAATTTATCTACCATCGGAGGATAGAATGGAATTTGCGCTCACGCCTGAACAACAGAAATTTGCTGCAGATCTTGAGCAATACATTATAGATCACATGACTTCCGAACTGGAAGCGGACCTGGAAAAACAGGATATGGATAAGGGTCCGGCTCACGCGGCGTTTATCCGCCAGATGGGGAAAGACGGATGGCTGGGAGTAGGCTGGCCGAAAGAGTATGGAGGTCAGGGGCGAACGGCTATTGAGCAGCATCTTTTCTCGGAGATCATGTCCTATGCGGGTATTTCTCTGCCGGAGATGGCCCTGAATGCGGTCGGCCCCGCTATTATGCGGGTTGGTACAGAGGAACAAAAACAGAAGTTCCTTCCACCGATTATTCGTGGAGAACTTGAGGTTGCTATTGGATATTCCGAACCGGAGGCCGGAAGCGATCTGGCCTCATTGAAAACTTCGGCCGTGAAGCAGGGTAATGAGTATGTTATCAACGGACAGAAGGTCTTCACCAGTTGTGCCCATTATGCTGATTACCTCTGGCTGGCCACCCGCACCGATCCGAATGCACCCAAGAAACATAAGGGCCTCTCCGTATTTATGATTCCCATGAATCATCCGGGTATTACCATCGAAGGCAATACCATCGTCGGCGGGGAGCGTCTGAATACCACCTATCTCGATGACGTGCGGGTACCGGAAGAGTGGCGTATTGGTGAGGAGAACATGGGTTGGAAGTACATAACTACCCAGCTCGATTTTGAACGCGTGGCGATCAGTCCTTCCGGTTCGATGAGAAGGAGTATTGAGGACGTCACCCGATGGGCTAAGGAAACACGCATCGATGGTAAAACGGTTATCGAAGAGCCCTGGGTGCGCCAGAAACTGGCGGAACTGACTATGGAGATAGAAGTCCATCGGATGTTGAATTTCAATGTTGCCTGGATGGTGAGTACCGGGCAGGTTCCGTTTGCTGAAGCATCCGCGGTGAAGGTTTGGGGATCCGAACTCCGCAACCGTGTCAACGGCGCTCTTATGCAAATCCTGGGCCAGTCTGGTCAATTGCACAAGGATTCCAAATGGGCACCGCTGAAAGGAAGGATCGAGCATGCTTACCGGAGTGATGTGATCTTCACCTTTGGCGGCGGTGCTGTGGAGGTTCAGAGGGATATCATTGCGATGGCCGGCTTATGGCTGCCGAGGGGAAGATAGAATCAAGAAGCTAGAATGTAGAAGTCAGGAGACAGAATAGGGGAAGGGGGAACCCGGAACCAGCTTCCCCTTCGTGTCATTCCGGCCTCCGAGCCGGTCGTAGATGCGCACGCCTAGGCGCATCTACGGACCGTGGCGTGAATCCAGATGGGATGGGAGATTCCCGTTTTCACGGGAATGACACTGAGTCAAGTTTGGAGGTGAAAACTAGTGAGTGTATTTGAAGATTTGAAAGCAATGGTTGGGGAGGAAGCGGGCCCGTTTCCGGCCAACGATCCTGTCAACAAACCCATGATCCGCCACTGGTGTGAAGGCATGGAGGATGGCAATCCATTATATACGGATGAAGAGTATGCCAGGAACACAAAATATGGGGGTATCATCGCGCCGCCTCAGATGGTCCAGGCTTACTGTGTGCCTTTGCTGTGGCCTAAGAAATCGACGCCACCGCATCCGCTGGCTAAAGCCTCCGATATGATGGATGCAGCCGGATATTTCGGGGTAGTGGCAACGACGACCAGTTACGAGTTTCTCACGCCAATGCGACCGGGTGATGATCTGAGCTACACTATAAAGCTTGACAAAGTTTCCGACGAAAAGACCACCCGGATGGGAACGGGTTGTTTTATTACGGTGGTATACACTTACCTCAATCAGAAGGGTGAGATCGTCTGTAAACAACCGTTCACTATTATGAAGTTCAAGCCGGCGGGTTCATGATATTACCCTTTCCCTCAAACCTTTCCACGCCACGGCGCATCTTCGACCTCAAGGGAGAGGGGGATACTGTTCTCTCGCCCCTCGGGGGGAGAGAGTTAGAGTGAGGGGGAAGACTTAAAATAGTGACATACCAAGGAGATAATCAATGGACTACAAATCAATAAGATTCAGCGAAATCAATGAGGGGGATGCACTCCCCGTTTTTAACAGGGAAATAACCCGGACAACCATTGTGGCCAGTGCTATCGCCAGCCGAGACTTCACCCCTGTGCATCATGATCATGAAGCAGCTCAGAAAGCCGGGGCCAAAGATATTTTTCTGAACATTCTATCTACAGGTGGTTTCATTGGGAAATATATTACGGATTGGAGTGGACCGGAAGGCGAGATGAAGAAAATGCTCATTAACCTGGGGATGACCGTATTCCCCGGAGATACCCTGACACATACCGGGAAGATCGCCAGGAAATACAGTGAAGGAGACGAAAATCTGGTTGATGTAGAGTATGCCCTTTCCGTCCCGATGGGCCCGCATGCCTGGGGCACTGTGACTCTGGCGCTACCGGCTTGAGAAATCCGAAACAAAAATCTAGAAGCAAGAAATAACTATCACCAATGAATCAAACGGGAAGTCGAGCAGGCATTAGTGGGTATAACATTTAGAAATGCCATTACGGAGATGTACCAGAATGATACAACAGGTCGGGAAAGATTTCCCTTTCCACGGGAACGACATGGTAACTAAGTGTTTCTAATAT
The DNA here is from genome assembly GCA_964506405.1 of uncultured Dehalococcoidia bacterium. Taxonomy (GTDB): domain Bacteria; phylum Chloroflexota; class Dehalococcoidia; order SZUA-161; family SpSt-899; genus JBGLNL01. Next base: position 5,836 of record CAZDMY010000161.1, read on the forward strand.
GGTATTTAGAGTTTCCGGGTAAATGAAACTTTGCCCGGTAAGGAGGATCGATGATATTACAGGAATATGTGGATCGAAAGTACCGGACGGAAAACAGGCCGCCCGTAGATATCAACCTGATCAAAGACAAGGTGGCCATCGTTGGTATCGGGCAGACCAAGTATACCAAGGATTCACAACGTGATGAGCTGGACTTGGCTTGTGAAGCTATAAAGGCGGCAGTAGATGATGCCGGCCTGAAGATGACGGACATTGATGGCTTCGATACCTTCACCCTGGACAGGCTCGCGTTACCCA
>CAZDMY010000162.1:0-6131 GCA_964506405.1 uncultured Dehalococcoidia bacterium
TGGTTAGAAACGCAATGCCCACAGTATCCGTTGTAGTCCTCCGAAGGTATACCGCAATTGATGCAATGTTACGTTATTTCAGCCCCTAATATTGGATTAAACGCGCTACTGAGAAACTCTTATTTGCCGAAATTATACACCTCTACCCATCTTGAACACAACCCCCATACATATTTTTATAACAATACAAACATTTGGAACATGCACTAGACGTTACAAACAAAACAAATGGGACATGTAACAAAAAGACCCTGCAGGTATGGCGGACCTCAGGGTCTTTCAACGAGAAAGGAGGAATAGACAAGTGAATATTACCATCGTGTTGCGACAACAGTGTGTCACAAAAATGCGACCGATTTTTAATGCGGAAACAGTATTTCGCCGGCAAGAAATAACACGAGCAGCCCTCCGATTGCACTTGAGACGTAAACCAGTATCGCCCTCTCCTTGCGCCTGATAATTGCCACAAGGCCTGTTAAGAAGGCTGCAACCCCGGAAACCATTCCCGCTAGCATTGTAAGGGCTAAGGCGGGTCTCGCGGTAATGTCTGCCCAAATCGTATCGCCTGCCGGGATCGATTCGTATAGCGAGTTTGTCAATGAGGTTCCTGTGATTATTAACAATGGCATTGCAATGATTAATCCGAGCGACCACTTACCCAACATAGTTATCGGTAGGATTTTCCATAGTCGCTTTGCCATACCATCTCCGCATGGCCTATTATACGCAAAAACATATGGTATAAAATCAGTTTCATTTGGCAGCCAGAGTTATACGATTGGGAAGTGTGCTTCCGAAAGGTCGGAAACCTTATAGCTATCTATATTCAATGGGAAGGCAATCTTTAGTAAAAATCGCTCAAATATGTGTTATATGAATTGTTAATATAAGGTATTAGTCCTTAGGGTTCAAAAAGATGTCGAGCGCTTTCCCTATACGCTTAATTGTAAATGGTACTGAAACAAACCATATAAACCCAAATATTGCCCAGATTAATATCTCATTTTCAGAAGAAATATCCACGGGGCTGGCAAACTGATGATACTGCCATAACAGCCCGGCAACAGGGCCACCTATAAACAATATCACGAAAGCCAGCTGGATTATTGACCCGACGGTGATTTTCAAAGATCTGTTGGGTTCTGAAGCATCAGATATACTTAGAACCTGTAACTTCTCCTTACTGTCATCTTGTTCAACGGGTATTTCGACGATAAATTCTTTACCGCAGTTTCTACACCTCGACGCATTCAGGCGATTAAAGGTCCCACATTTCATACAATACTTGTCGGCCATGTATGGATCTCATCGTTGGTAAGGAATGCTTATGACTCTATGCGCAATTAACCATAATAATGTTTGTTTACCTCGTTATCGTGGCCGGTTCACTTTGACTCGGATTATATACCCGTACTCATCTCAAACACAACCCCCATCCATTTAATCTGGCAACACTCACAACATTTCAAACGAATACAAATCCACTAAGTTCAGATGAATGCGAAAATGCTTTCTCCACCTGTAGACGCCATCGAATGATGGCAGAGTTCCTTGCGCCATTGCGTTGACGGCATTGCCGACCTGTTGTAGGATATTGTCAGTATCGAAATGGGTGATGAGGGCAGGTATCTTGTTTAAAGAACAGGAGTAAGCGGTATGGGATTTTTCTCCAAATTGAAGAAGGCTTTTAGCGATAGCGGTCCTAAAGAGGTGAGCAATCGATCATTTGCAGTTATCCAGGAGAAGGAAAAACAGATTGCAGAGCTTGAACAGCAGATCGCTCACCTGACGGAATCGACCATGAAGGATGTATCCAAAGTGCAGGGCAAAGATCAGGAGATCGATAAATTAATGGGCGAGATCGCCAGCCTGCGCCGGGCCGCTGCCGCCGGGGAGAAAAACGTAAAGGCGCGAGATGAAAGAATTGCGCAGCTCGAACGCGAGATTGCCAGCCTGAAGGCTAAACCCCAGGCTCCCGCCAAGCCGGCCAGTAAGCCCACAAGTCCCCAACCCAAGGCTCAGAGGCAGCCGATCCCGAATGCAAAACCGGCTGAAAAACCAGGCGGCGATGATCCCTACCAGAAGCTAAGCCAGGATCTGGTGGATGCCTTTAAGAAGACCACTCGGGCTGGTGAAGAAGAATCCGAGTGAAACCTAATACCACTTGCTGAACATCGCCGGTGGATTATGCCCGGCTCGTACCTCGACGAACTCAGCACGAACGATATAGTTTTTTCCTGAGTGTTGATTATATTCCCCTAGAGTTCTTCAGTTAAGCTCAGATAAGTTCGTTGAGGTGAATCAGATAATTAGACCGACCGTCGGTCTAATTATTACTTCACTGGTAAGGACCGGTACCTGCCTGGCTGATTAACCGTAAAGCTGCCCGTTCTCCCTGAGCCCGCCCAGGTCGACAGATGTGCACGCCCAGGCGTATCCGGAGACCCGGGCGTGTGGGTCCAAGGGTGTCCCGCCAGTTGATTTAAGTAAGTACTAACGTAAAAACGCGTTGTTTTTCCGCTCGAATCCGATCGTCGTTTTCGGCCCGTGGCCGGGAAGCACCAGAGTGTTATCCGGCAGCGTCAGCAGTTTGTTGCGGATACTGGAAATCAGTTGTTCATAACTGCAACCCGGGCCGTCGGTGCGACCGATCCCCATGTTGAATAAAGCATCCCCGGTGAAAACGGCCCCGTAGCCTGCGATGGATATCCCGCCCGGACTGTGCCCCGGCGTGTGAAGCACATCAAAACTCAGATCGCCGATGGAGATAGTATCGCCGTCCTTCAGGAGCCTGTCTGCCGGGGGTGGTGTTTTAATGGTGCTATCAAGTGCCGTCAATCGGGAGTAATCGGACTGCTCGATCCCGCCGGCCTCTGCGCCGTGTACGGCGAAATCTGCACCAGTGATCTCCTTGATATACTTCACCCCGCCCAGGTGGTCCGGATGGGTATGGGTGGCAACGATCAGTCGGATGCGCAGACCGAGCTCATTGATGTTGTTGGTGATCTTCAAAGCGTCCCCGGCCGGATCGATGACCATGCCGTCCCGCGTCTGTTCCGAAGCTACGAGATAGCAATTCGTCCCGAAGGGAAGGACTTCCAGCCGGCGGTAGATCATCTTAGCCATCGTTCATAATACGTACGATTATACAAATACTTTATTCGGGTGCCATTCCCCGGTTTCCTCATGAAACTGAACCAGTGCCAGAAACCGTCCGTCGCTCGAGTAAGCTCGCCTTAGTTCAGTATCTACACTCCCTTTTTCAACAGCATTTTCAATTGTCCTGCCGTATCCCAGATTCTCCTCGTCTTTTTCGTCAACCACAAGTGTCGGTAGCTGGGAAACAGCTGTATCCAAAGGGTGAACCAATGTTTGCCAGGTACCCTCGCCAAAGCGCGACTCTATTTCAGAAGGAGTGATTGCCTGTTCAATATGAAATGGCCCGGCCTGCGTGCGAACCAGGCTGCTGAGAAACGCGCCGCAACCAAGCACCTGGCCAAGATCATGCGCGAGAGACCGGATATACGTTCCTTTGCTGCATTCAATTTCCAGCTTAAGAACCGGATTCTGCCAATTGTGGATATCGAGCCGGAAGATATGAATTTGACGGGGTGTCCGGCTGATTTCTATACCCGCGCGCGCCAGCCTGTACAGCGGTTGCCCCTGGTGTTTAATGGCGCTGTACATAGGGGGAACTTGTTCGATCGCGCCTCGGAAGCCTTCCAGGGCCGTTTCAATTCCTTCCAGGGTAAGATTAGAACAATTCTCTGTTGCCGTCGTTTTCCCGGTAGAATCGTACGTAGATGTTGACTGTCCGAATGTAATCTCTGCCTGGTATGTCTTATTGGAATCGGTCAAAAAAGCAGCCAGTCGAGTTGCCTTTCCGATCAGTATCGGTAACACACCGCTGGCATCAGGATCCAGCGTCCCGGAGTGCCCGATCTTGCGAATCCCGGTTAGTTTGCGTACCAGCGATACCATCTGAAAGGAGGTATTCCCCCGGGGCTTATTGAGGTTGATAATACCGTTGATAAAGTGCAACCGTTCTACCTTAGAGATCGTGTGTATCGGCGATAGACTGGTCAATCAACTGAAGAAGGTGCTCGCCTTTTTCAATAGAATCGTCTCTTTTGAAAACGAGTTTGGGAATGTACCGTATCCGGATGCGCCCGCCGAGCTCGCGGCGCAGGTAATCGGAAGCCGAATCAAGCCCTGCGAACACCTCGGCTTTCGCCTCCTCATTCCCCATGACGCTGACGTATACCTTGGCCTGTTTCAGGTCGGCTGACACATCGACCTCGGTGATGGAAATAACCCCGCTGATGCGAGGATCGCCGATATTGCGCTGCAGCATATCACTGAGCTCACGGCGGATGGTTTGATTGACTTGTTTTTGTCGCCGGCTTCTCATTGTTTTTCTTTGTGATAGAGTTCTATAACATCACCGATCTCAAAATCGGAGAACCCTTCGACCCCAATACCGCATTCGTTTCCTGCAGCCAGTTCGGAAACATCATCCTTGAAGTGTTTTAAGCTTGAGAGTTTAGATTCATGGAGCACTTCTTCGTGCCGTAAAACCCTGGCCAGACTGGATCGGCTGGCTTTTCCATCGATGATATAGCAACCGGCGATCTTACCGCTGCGGACTTTGAACATTGCCCGCACTTCTGCGTGTCCGTCAATGACGTCAGCATAGGTCGGTTCAAGCATGCCTGTCAGGGTTTTCTCTACGTCCTCGATGAGTTTGTAGATAATATCGTAGGTTCGTATTTCGACGCCTTCCGACTCAGCAATTCGCATAATTCTGGCGTCGGGCCGAACGTTGAACCCGACGATCACCGCACCTGAAGCAACGGCCAGCATGATATCGCTTTCAGTGATACCGCCACTCCCGGAATGAATGATACGGACCTTTACCTGCTCATTTTCCAATTGTTCGAGCGAATTCTTAATTGGATCGATGCTTCCCTGCACATCTGCCTTGATAACGAGATTCAGTCCCTTAGCCTCACCGCTTCGAATCTGTGCGGAGACATCATCGAGAGTGTGAGATTTCACGCGCTGGGTTTGCTGATCGGCCTGATATTCTTCTACGATCGCCCGTGCCTTCTTTTCATCGTTTACCACTCTGAAATGGTCCCCGGCTTGCGCCACGCTGTTTAAACCCATTATCTCCACCGGGGCTGACGGTCCGGCCGTCTTAATCCGGTTTCCTTTGTAATCGAACATCGCTTTAATCTTTCCCCACTGGACATTAGCGACCACAATGATACTCCCGATGCTCAAAGTTCCTTTCTGGATCAGCAATGTGGCCAGGGTTCCTTTCGTGCTATCCAGTTTGCTCTCGATCACAACACCCTGGGCCGGAATCTTTGGATTTGCTTTAAGTTCAGCAAGTTCGGCCACAACCAGGATGTTTTCCAGTAATTCCTGGATGCCCTCCCCGATCTTGGCAGAGACCGGCACTGCAATGACGTCGCCGCCCCATTCCTCAATGACCATGTTATGCTCGGTAAGCTGCTGCTTGACACGGTCGATATCCGCGTTTGGCTTATCGATCTTGTTTATAGCCACGATAATAGGTACCTCGGCCGCCTGAATATGATTAATGGCCTCAATGGTCTGGGGCATGATACCGTCGTCAGCCGCAACGACGAGGATGGCAATATCGGTGATGCTGGCCCCACGGGCTCTCATAGCGGTAAAAGCCTCATGACCCGGTGTGTCGATGAATGTGATCAAATGATCATTAATTGTAGCCTGGTATGCGCCAATATGTTGAGTAATTTCACCGGCCTCGTTCTCAACCACGTTACTCAGGCGTATGGCATCGAGAAGGCTGGTTTTGCCATGATCGACATGACCGAGGATAGTTACCACCGGCGGGCGGGATTTCTGCCCTTTGAGCTCTTTCTTGGTAATCTTCTCTTCTTTGGCGGAAACCGCTGTATCGGTTTCCTGCTCCAATTCAGGCGAAAAGCCGAATTCCACGGCGACAGCAGCTGCAGCATCGTAGTCTATTGCCTGGTTGATAGCCGCCATGACCCCTCTCTTCATCAATCGCTTAATGGCTTCCACCGGTGTGATTCCCACTGCGTCTGCCAGTTGCTTCACCGTAAGGGATTTTGGAA
>CAZDMY010000163.1:0-6125 GCA_964506405.1 uncultured Dehalococcoidia bacterium
GGATTGAAATGCTGCCGGATGGTGGCTGCCTGCATTCCCATAGTAGGCTGAACGATATATGTCTGGGGCACCAAGTCGATAAACCTGCTCAACATCGCTCCCAGTACGCTTTGTTCGGATACCTTGCCTATTTCCATTTCACTCGGATTAAGGACCGTCCACTCGTCCTTGAAAATGGATTTAAGGAACTTCCGCCGAAGAGCCCCGAGCGGTTCCATTGTCTGCATATCGGTAACGTAATACGTCGAACCCAGGTCGAGCATCTGAGGCGTCTTGATGCGCAGCAGCGGCTGATTGAGATCGCTGGCATAAACGGTGAAATCCTCCCGGATTCTGAATGATGCCTGTTCCGAATGCATTATCTGCTGGCCGTATTCATCGTACACCTGGAAAAAGCCGCCGAAAATACGGAACACTTTTCTGCGGAAGTTATACATACTATGGGTAAACGCCGGGTGCAGTTCTGTTTTTGATGCCATCTGATCCTCCCTTCACTCAAGGCCGTTTGTGTTGAATATTATCTTTTGGATGACCATATGTCAAATCCGGGGTTGCTCAGTTGTGGACTAGATCTGCCTTCCCACTTCAAATCCCTGCCGCATAGCGCCGGCGGCGTTGCCGGGAGCAGCGGCGTCCCCGATGACAGACAGGTTGCTTACTTTGCCCATAATCGCCTCTGCCAGTTCGTTTCGGGAATCCACGCCAAGGGCCAGGACATAGCAATCGAAGGCCCCCCATTCTCGCTCGACGCCGTTTTCCAGAACGGTTATGCTCGAACTGGTGATGGTTCTAACCTCGGTATTCCTGCATAACTTAATCCCCAGTTGCTTGAGCCGGGTGCGAAGGTGGAAATAAACGGTCCCCCCCATATCCGAACCGAAGGTTTTCAGCATTTCCACCACTGAAACCTGCTTCCCCTGCTCGGCCAGATATTCCGCGGTCTCCAGTCCGGTCGCCCCGCCGCCGATCACCAGGATGTTTTCCCCGGCCGGTACATTTTGAAGGGCCTCCCAGGCAGTGATTACATCCTCCCGATCAAAGCCGGGCACTGGTGGGATCCGGGGGGAAGCCCCTGTAGCAACGATCACTGCATCGGGTTTGAGATTCTCCAATTCTTCTGTTGTGATCCGATAGCCCAACCGGATTTTCACATCGAGAGCATTCAATTCACCGGATAGCCATTTGAGGAGTGCCCCGAATTCCCGCTTGGAATCCGGTATGGCGGCGAGCCGCCATTGACCGCCGATTTCATCGGCTTCTTCGTATACGGTAACCTTGTGCCCCCGCAAAGCAGCAACTCGCGCCGCTTCCAGTCCGGCAAGTCCCGCACCGGCTACTATTATCTTCATGGACTGTTTGGACGGGACGACATCCAGCTCCGTTTCTCTGCCGGCAACCGGATTCACCGTGCAGGTAATGTGCCCCTGATAATCGGTATCGAGGCAGGCATTACAGCCGATACAGAGGCGAATCCGGTCGGTCTCGCCTCTATAGCTTTTACCCGGGAAGTCCGGGTCGGCTACCAGTCCGCGGGCGACAGCAATCAAATCCGCTTTTCCGGACGAAAGAATCTCCTCGGCAAGGTGTGGCGTGTTGATCCTTCCTGCCGTGAGGATGGGAATGGTGACGGTTTGCCTTATGGCATCAGCAAATCCGGTGTAACATCCGGGGGGGGTGTCACTGGGGGGAATGGTGAGCGGATAGGACCCCAGCGCGCCGGCCGAAACGCTTAGCAAGTGTAATCCTTCTTTTTCCAGCAGGGGAGCGGTTTGCCGGGCATCCTCAACCGTCGATCCTCCAGGAATGTTTTCAGCGCCATTGATGCGGCAACTGAGCGGGAAATCAGCACCCACCCGATCCCGAACGGACTGAATAATCTCTCGTAGGAATCGGGTGCGGTTTTCGACGCTGCCGCCGTACTCATCGGTTCGCCGATTGCCCAAAGGGGAAAGGAACTGGCTTAAAAGATATCCATGTCCGGCATGGATTTCAATCAGATCAAATCCGGCTTTTTGAGCGCGTTGGGCCGCATGAGTGTACTTCAAGATCAGCTCACTCATGCGGTTGGGGGAAAGCTCGGCAGGTGGAATCGGAGCCAGGAACCGGGCGTCCTTCTCACCTGGACGCCAGCCGGCATGGAACAACTGGATGCCGATCCCTGCGCCTTCAGCATGGATCATTTGAACCATATCTGCCAGCCCCTGAATGAAACGGTCCTCGTAGAGTCCAAGGAACATCCCTTCTCCCTCGAATTCGATAAAACCGGGTTCCAGGATGATCAGCCCCACACCGCCTCTGGCTCGTGCAGCGTAGAATTCCTTGAGCGCGTCGGTGACCATCCCGTCCTGAGCCAGCCGGGTTCCGACCGGTGTCATGATAATACGGTTCTTAAGCTTGAGTCTGCCGATTTTTATTGGCTGGAAAAGGTGGGGGAAGGGGGTGCTGGTATTTAACATTGTTCTGTATCCATTTTGCTTTGCACCATGATATTTTCGGAACTCATACTGATCCTGGTACACATAAGAACAGAAACTCTCTTGGTGCCATTTTGACGGAAGTCAGTATCCAGGGGGGATGGGAAATGGATTCCGGATCAAGTCCGGAATGACACCAGTTAGAATCCAGAGACTTGATCATACAGTCATCACGAGGAGACCTTCCGCACGCGAAGTGAATGGCGATGTGGCGATCTCACTGTTCAAGACGAGATTACCACGTCCGCCGCAGCGGACTCGTAATGACACATTATTAACAGGGTGATTCATAATCTATTGCAAAGCCTCCGGATTGAGGATAACCCGACGATTTTAAAAAGGGGCGGTTCGTAAACTGCCCCTGAATTTTATGTTACCGCATTTTCCACTCAGGTTTTCGTTTCTCTCCGAAGGCGCGCGGCCCTTCCTTGGCGTCCTCGCTATGCCCGATACGGTCCATGATCTCCGCTTCGATCTTAAGCCCTTCCTCCAGCGGAACCTCAATACCTCGGTAGGCAGCCTCCTTAACGCCCTGGACGGAAAGCGGTGCAGCCGCACAGATCCGCTGGGCCAGTGCCTCGGCCTCGGTCATCAGTTCAGCCAGCGGGACAACTCTGTTTACCAGCCCGATCCGATAGGCCTCCTGAGCGCTGATGAAATCACCGGTCATTAACATTTCCAGCGCCGCTCCAAACGGGGCCAGGCGAATCAGTTTCTGGGTACCGCTGTTCCCGGCCATCAATCCCTGCTTGACCTCTGCTAATCCCAGCCTTGCGTTTTCCGAGGCGATCCTCAGATCGCATGCCATAGCGAATTCAAGCCCGCCCCCTGTGCAGATGCCGTTGATAGCGGCAATAAACGGTTTGGGGACATACAGCCCTTTCATCGGATTAGGTTCGGGGATCGGGAAGGGCGGGCGCTCGGCTTCCGGAATAGCCATCCATTTTGCCATTTCCTTCAAATCCTGCCCGGCACAAAAGGATTTCTCCCCCGTTGCCGTAACGATAGCCACCCAGACTTCATTATCATCACGTACGGTTTCCCAGGCATTGATAATTCCGTTCCATACGGCTGTATTCATGCAGTTGAGCGCTTCCGGACGGTTGATGGTGATATAGGCGATATTCCCTTTCTTTTCGTAGATCAGTTCTTCTGCCATTTGACTCCTTTCAGTTCATGGATGAATCCGTTCCTTATTTTACCATCGTCGCAGGAAAGTACAACCGAGACTGCACATGTATAAGCTGATAGCGAACCTGAGAACTCCACGATCACATAAAACTGAGCACCCAGCGTACCAGTCCGATACCGACGAGGACCATTCCTTCCCGCCGGGTGATCTGCCAGCCGGTGCGCATGAAAATCACCACCAGGAAGACCATAGCGGAAAGGGCGATCATGTTCGATTGCGCATCCTGGTCCACCGGAAGATCCCGCAGGATTGCTGCCAACCCCAGCACACCATACATATTGAACATATCACTGCCGATGAGGTTGCCCACCGACATTCCGGCACGTCCCCTGAGGGCGGCCACCAGGGAGGTAGCAAATTCCGGCATGGAGGTACCGGCGGCGACAATTGTAGCACCGATCACCCATTCGGAGATTCCGGCAACTTCCGCTATGTCCACTGCCGATTCCACCAGGAAGTGGGACCCGCCGACCACCATGCCCATCCCCAGCAGCAACAGGGGAAAATCTCGACGGCGGGCCTCACCTACCGGAATTTCCGATTCAATCGGTTCTCTCTTCCAGAAGAGGTAACAGACATATCCGATCAACAGAGAGAAGAGGATGGCCCCTTCAATATGGGTTAAGGTCAGGTTCCAGAGCATAACGGTGAGCAGGATAGAGCCGAAGAGCAGGAACAGCCCATCCCTGCGCACGATGGTTTTGTTTGTTGCTAAACTGTGAACGATTGCGGTGCCGCCGAGGATAAATCCCAGATTGAAGATATTCGAGCCGACAATATTCCCGACCGAAATATCTTCCATCCCACGCATGGCGGCCAGGATAGTCACCGCAAATTCCGGTGCGGAAGTTCCAATGGCGACCACTGTCAGGCCGATGACCAGTTCGGAGATTCCCATCCGGTGGGCGATCCGGGCAGCGGAATCCACCAGCCAGGTAGCCCCCTTGCCGATCACCAGGATGCAGAAAATAATGATGATGACGTCGATGAAAATATCCATCATAATCACGCTGAGATACCGGGTCTCTCACATAATTTGCAGGACGTTTTCCCAGGGCGGCAATTGCGCATTCATGCTTACGAAGTTGAGACGTCCCGGATAGGACGTCTCAATGAAGACTCTCGAAACCCTGGCGAGCCAGGGAGAAAACAAGCCGAATGGTCGTTACTACTTTTTATTCGTAAAGGCCTGGATCAAGTCCATTGGCAACGGGAAGATCACGGTGCTGGCCTTCTCCTCCGATATATCGGTCAGGGTCTGAAGGTAGCGCAGTTGCAGGGCGGCCGGCTCCTGTGAGATCAATTTGGCGGCATCCAGTAACTTGGCAGCAGCCTGGAACTCGCCATCGGCATGGATGATCTTCGCCCGCTTGGTGCGCTCGGCCTCGGCCTGTGCTGCCATGGAGCGCTGCATAGAATCGGGAAGCTCGACATCCTTTATCTCCACCGCGCTGACCTTCACTCCCCAGGGATCGGTGACTTCATCGATAATCTTTCGGATCATTTCATTGAGCCTGTCCCGCTCCTGAAGTAATTGATCGAGATCATGCTGCCCCAGAACACTTCTCAGGGTCGTCTGGGCCATCTGGTAGGTGGCCAGCTTGTAATCGAAAACCTCGATCACCGCCCGCTCGGCTTCCATAACACGAAGGAACACTACCGCATTCACCCTGGTGGTAACGTTGTCCCTGGTAAGCACCTCCTGGGTGGGGACATCGATAGTGACAACACGGGTATCCACCTTTCTAATTCGATCGATGAAGGGGATGATAAAGCGAATGCCGGGCTGTTTTATTCCTACCAGCCGTCCCAGACGAAATACCACGCCCAATTCATACTGCTGGACGATTTTTATTGATGCTGAAAGTAATACCGCAATTGCGATAACTATTATTCCAATTGCTATTCCCATATTAAGATGCCTCCTTATTCGTTCGTGTAACTTTTAGTTTGAGACCTTCTACATGCGTTACGATCACCTCCTCTTCGGGATCGGCCTGTCCTTCATCGAGGATGGCTTCCCATAATTCACCGTGAATAACTACCGTGCCTTTCGGGTTCAAGGGCGTTCGTACCACCGCCGGCTTTCCGATCAATCCGGGAGCCCCGGTGGGCTGTTTGCTGCGCTGGATACGTACAATGGCGTGGATAGCGAAAACCAGGAACGCGACGATAACGACGACCACAATGGCAATCAGCCACCAGTCTACACCTAAATCATCCATCGATGTTCCTCCGGAAAATAGAATGATAGAACCGATCACCAGGGAAGCGATCCCTCCGGCAGTCAGGATGCCGAAGGTGCTGGTAAACAGTTCGGCTGCGAATAAACCGAAAGCCAGCATGATTAACAGCACACCTGCCCAATATGCATCCAGGACTGAGAGCGAGTAAAAGGCCATCAGCAGGCTGAGTGCGCCGGCCACGCCGGGGATGATCGAGCCCGGACTGTAAAGTTC
>CAZDMY010000164.1:0-546 GCA_964506405.1 uncultured Dehalococcoidia bacterium
TATAGACGTTGCTGTGTATCCCTTGGAAGCGAACAGAAAAGCGGCGGCCTCAAGCACTTCATCACGCCGGTTGCCACGGTCCTGAACCCTAGTATTCCCTTTTGCCGCCAAAATTTACACCTCGCTCCCATGTGCCCGCTGAGAGTCCATTGATAAAATTTAAAATCAGTCCCTATAGTACTGTTTGAAGAAGTCCAAGGTAAGTGTATCGATGACGTTATCCTCGTCGTCAAGGATATCCAGCATCTCTGGCCCTGTTCCCTGAAAGCTGGCGTAGACCGTCATGCCCTGCTGTAGTGAGTAGGGCGTATGTGCACTACCCGGGGGTTCATAGGAAAACGTACCAGGAAAATGCAATTCCTCACCTTCCCGATATCCCCAGAGCCCTTCAAGGGTCAGGGCAACGGCTGTACAGCGGTGATTATGTTTCGCGAACTCCTTGTTTGGATCTTGCCGAAACAGGAAGTCCACGCGATTGCGCTTTTCATCGACCGTGAGGACCTTGATGTAATTACCTGGCTGGCCATCAACTTCGCACCATTCGAG
>CAZDMY010000164.1:556-6095 GCA_964506405.1 uncultured Dehalococcoidia bacterium
GTTGCTGTTGACATTTTCTATTTCACCGAATCGGGTGCGGTGTGTTGCCTCGAGAATGTTGTGATTTGTCATTGTGTTTACCTCACTATCGTTATGCCTGTCAGGTCGGCGAACGGCGTTCTTGGTCTCTAAGCTACCAATCGCTTGGTAGACTCAGTATAACCTGATATATTTCATCACTCCAACCTCACCAACCGAACCCAGGACGCACAATGACCATAAAGCGTATCCGGCAGTTCGCCGACACGGTAAGAAAACTCTCCATAGTATGGCTATTGGTTTTCCAAGGCAGCGCCTACGCGGCCGAACCCGCCACCAATAAAGTGGGCGGTAATCCAGGCTATCGACTCACTGTCGTGAATCCCAACGACCAACCGGTGCCTGGCGCGATGGTCAGCTGGTGGCCGGACAAAAATCGTCGCATTACCCGTTTCACCAACTTGTCCGGGCAGCTTGTTCTGGAAGGGATAATCGATAGTGCAATCGAGCTCAAGGTGCGGTATCCCGGCATGATACAGCGGACGGTAATTCCAGAAAGCCGCAGTCAGCGGGTATCTCTGGATGCCGATCCGGACTTCCTCCGTTCTCTCCCAAGTAGTGAATGGCTTTCTCTCCTGCCTGAGGGCGAACGCAAACAGGAATTCATCCTGAACTGTGCCAGCTGTCACGAGATCAGTTATGACCGTGTCATGATCAATGGGCGTCCCCGATCGCAAGAGGAGTGGCGTACCGCGATCACAATGATGCGTGCAATTGATCTATACGATGTGATTCCGCCTGATTTTGATGATGAAAACTACGCCGCCTGGCTTGCAGAAAACCTGAGCGTCGAGAGAATTGCTACTCTAAAGCCATCACGCCTGGCCAGTGCGGAGGACCTGTACAGGATTGAGATTACTGAGTACCGGCTTCCCAGGGAAGACTCGCTTCCCCACGACTTGGTAACAGGGCCGGATGGTCGCATCTGGATCACTGCGTTCCACCACGATGAACTCTGGGCGCTCACTCCAGAGAGCGGAGAAATCCAACGGTTCAGCGTGGATGACAATAGCGACGTCAACGCACAGCCGCGAGCCCTGAAATTCGGGCACGACGGCATGCTCTGGCTCGTCAACGGCGGGTCTGAAGCTGTGCTGCGGTTTGATCCTGCAACTGGCGACTACGTGAGCATAGACGTTGATATGTATGCTCACAGTATCGACATTGATCCCAGCGGTGATATCTGGGTCAATGACTACTTCGCTAGTGCGGAGCGTGTAGCCCGGGTGGCACGGGGCAGTCATGAAGTCTCTATCTACCGACTTCCGCCCGCCGGACGCCCTGCGAGTGAGGGTTTGCCGCTGCCATATGGGCTACAAATAGACACTGACAACCGCCTCTACAGCACTCAGATGGCAGCGAATACCCTTGCACGTTTCAACACAGCAAACGGCGAGAGCAAGTTATTCGAAATGCCCGCAGAAAACAGCGGACCCAGACGTCCGGGGCTGGATAAGCAGAACGGACTATGGATTCCCGAATTCAATACCGGACATGTAAGCTACTTTGATCCCGAGATGGAGGTGTTTGATCGTGTCCGCCTGGGGTCTTCGTCGATTGGTTTATATGACGTTGAAGTGAATAAGGGCAACAACGATGTATGGGCTACTGGTTCGCTGGCCTCAACGCTTATACGCTATCAGCCCGACGTAGAGTCTATTCTCACCATACCATTGCCAACAGAGCCAGCTTACACACGACACATCGCGATTGATGAAATTTCCGGTGATATATGGACTGCCTACTCGTCGCTACCTGCCGCAAGGCCAAAGGTGGTGAGAGTACGCTTCCTTTCGCACTAACAGTTGCCTCGAAAACTATAAATCAGTTTGTCATGCGCGCTGCAGGATAATAACGGAACAGGCGGCTTCATCGAAGCCGACAACGCCGCCACCGTTTTCCGCCAATGCTGTATGCGCGTTAGTCACCTGGCGCGAACCCGCCTCTCCGCGCAACTGCTCCGTGAGTTCCATTATCATGGACAGGCCTGTCGCACCTACAGGGTGTCCTTTGGAAACCAGTCCTCCCGATGTGTTGATTGGCAGCCGGCCATCGATATTGGCAGCGCCACTTTCCACAAAAGCACCACCCTCTCCCTCACCACAGAAACCCAGCATCTCGGCTTGGTAAATTTCGCAAAAGGAAGTGGCATCGTGAACTTCAGCAATATCGATATTGTCAGGCCCCAGGCCAGCTTGGCGATATGCCTTTTGTGCCGCCACGCGACTCAAACCAGGCTCATTAAGTTCACGGTATTTGCCGCCGGACAGAGCTGTAGCTTTCAGGCTGACAGCGCGTTCACGCACATGGGCCGGCAATTTTCTCAACAATCGTCCAGAAACGAGTAATGCTGCGGCAGCACCATCCCCGATCGGGGCGCACATGGCGCGTGTTAATGGCCACGAGACCTCTCGATCTGCGAGGACTTCTTCTACTGACATGTTAAACTGGTACTGTGCGCGGGGGTTTAGCGCACCGTTGCAGTGATTTTTTGCCGCAGCGGCAGCGATCTGCGCCTGTGTTGTACCGTGGGCCCGCATGTGGTAGCAGGCTTGCATCGCATAAGTGTCCATAAAAATGGAGCGGTCGGGACTGGTCTCAAATTGCTTTCCGGCTAGCACACCGGCAGATGCGTAGTACTGTCGCCACTCGTCAGGGTCGTACTGATCAATACCCCCGGCAAACAAGCGTGCAGACTGTGCGGGATTATCCGGATAAAAGGTTTTTTCGACGCCCAGGGTTAACACCATGTCTGCTACACCAGAGGCTATATCCTTCCAGCCACCGTTTAAGGCCATCGACCCGGTAGCACAACCTCCCTCGACATTGATTATTGGAACTCGTTCAGGGAACAAACCATCGCGCACTAACGGCGTCATACAAACCTGGCCACGAATGCTTCCCTGCTCCTCTACCCACATACCACAATTGCCAAACCAGCAACTGTCTATCGCTGAGCCATCGTCGAAGCCGGCATCGGAAAGTGCGCCGGTATAGGCCTCGCGGGTAAGCGATTTAACATTTCTGTCGGGATGCTTCCCAAACGCAGTACAATATACGCCGATGATGTATACATCGGTCATGAGTTCACCCAGTACGGAGCGCGTAATTCCCGCTTTATGACTTTGCCGAGCGCGTTGCGCGGAAATTCTTCCACCAACTCCAGCGCTCTCAGGCGCTGGGCCTTCGCAAGTCGCTGATTGGACCACTCCAGCAGAGCATCGACATCAATTTCGGACCCCGCAACCGGAATCACCAGGGCCAGGGGGGTTTCACCCCATTTGGGGTCAGGAATCCCGACAACTGCCACATCGGATACATCAGGATGGGCGCCGACCACCTCCTCTATATCCTTGGGGAAGACATTAAAACCACCGGATATAATCATATCCTTCTTACGATCCAAGATGAAAAGGTAGCCCTCTTCATCAAGCTTTCCTATATCACCGCTGCGCAAAAAGGTGCGTCCTCGATCGTCTTTCCAGACCGACGCTTCAGTTTCCCCAGGCCTATTGTGATAGCATTTCATGAGTCCACCACCGTAGCCAACAATCTCACCTGGTGCTCCAGGGGGAAGTTCCTCTCCCTCCTCGTCAATGATCCGCAAATCGAAGCCGATGACCGGCGTGCCGACGGATCCTGTCTTGTGATGCTCCTCTGGCCGACACATGGTTGCGAAGCCTTCCGAAAAGCCATACAGCTCGAAAAGGCCGGTTCCCAGGCGTTCCAGCACGGCTGACTTCGTATCCTGCCGCATTGGCGAACCAGCGGAAAGCATATATCTGAGGCTTGAAATATCCGCTTCATTAAGCCTATCGCTCTCCAGTATGCCTATATACTGAGTAGGCACCATGAATGTGTGGGTGACCTTCTCTACCCCAACAATGTCGAGGAAGTGCTCTGGTGAGAAATTTTCCATTACGACCACCGTGGCGCCAACGAAGAGGGGGGGCAGTAACATGAACCAGGTTCCATTGCTGTATAAGGCCGTGGTGGCGAGCGCAACACTGGTGTGGTCCATTCGTAATTCGAGGGCATTGGAGTACGACCAGTGTTGTCTTGCCCGGTGCGTGTGAACAATTCCTTTCGGTGTGCCCGTAGTGCCAGATGAGTAGATGATATTGAAATCGTCGTTCAGGTCATACTGCACTGCTGGTTCCTGGTCGGACGCACCGTGAAGCCATTCCTCCAGAAGTGTCCAGCCGTCTCCACCGTGAGCCGCGCAGATCCGCAAAAGACCGTCGGGAAACGACATTTCCTTGATGGCATGCTCGGCGAGTTCACGTGATGCTTTATCCGCTATGACAGCCATGGCACCAGAGTCCTCGATCAGTGTAGCGACCTGCTGCGCCGTCAACATGGTGCTGACGGGCACTACGCAGGAGCCTGACTTCATGACGCCGAGCAATACCACGGCCGCCTCAGCGGCATTATTCATCAGCACGGCAATCTTTGCGGGTCTGCCGGCACCTGCGGTAAGCAAACGGTTAGCTACCCGGTTGCAGCGGGCGTTGAGCTCCCCCCAACTCATACGCTCTTTGCCACATACTAACGCGAGCTTATCGGCACGAAATCGCGCATGACTTGCCCATACTTCGGGCAGAAACACCTGTGTATCGTCCAGGGCCATAAAGCACCTCTAGTTGTTCTTACCAAATGAACGCTTGGTTGGTAGGCTTGCGACTGCTAAGATACCATTGTTCACTAATGATGCAAGGGGCGGTCATGGCAGTCACCCAACAAGAAGTTCACTATGATCCAAGGGATAGGGAAACAATCAACAATCCGATTCCGGTACTTCGTAAGCTTCAGGATCACGCGCCCGTGTACTGGTGCGACGCGCTCGGGGGCTGGGTGGTCACCCGATATGCCGATGCCAAGTTTGTCCTGCGCAACGATGATTATTCCGCGGACAGGATTAACCCCTTTTATGAGGCACAGCCTCCAGAGCGGCAAATTCCAATCCGCCAGCTCATTCGCTACCTCAACACCTGGGTTGCGTTCAAGGACCCCCCAGAACACACTCGCCTGCGAAAGCTTATGAAGACTGTTTTCTCTCCTGAAACCGTCGCGGAAAAGCGCGGTGTCATCCAGCGATCTGTCACGCGCCTGCTGAATGGGCTGGAAGGGAAAGAGACTTTTGACTTCATAGCGGAGTTCGCTTTCCCTCTACCAGCGATGGTAATTCTCGATTTGCTGGGGCTGCCCGAGGAGGATATGGATGATCTGAAAAGCTGGTCTAACAAGATGCAGTTATTCATCGGCAGTGCTACTACCTCTCCGCAAAAATATGATCTTGCTGAGGAGGGCGCGATCCGTATGGCTGACTACTTCCGCGAAACAATACGTCATAGGGAAAAGCATCCCGGCGACGATTTAATTACCCACTTGCTGACCTTGAGGGAGGTAGACGATGCGCTTTCAGAAGACGAAGTGATCGGTACCTCGATGTTGTTTCTCTTCGGGGGACATGAAACCACCACAAATCTTATTGGCAACG
>CAZDMY010000165.1:0-6056 GCA_964506405.1 uncultured Dehalococcoidia bacterium
CAGGATCATGGCCGAAACCTCCGGGGCACTATGGTCCTTATCCCCCATCTTTACACCGGCATCACCATTTGGGCGTTCAACTATTTTATAGGGCAGGGTCGTTTTATCGTAATCCACTGAGGACTCATTGAACTTGCGTCCCATAAGCCGTTTGATACTGAAGATGGTGTTCTCCGGATTAGTCACCGCCTGCCGCTTGGCCACCTGACCGACCAGGCGCTCACCATTCTTGTTTATCGCCACCACGGAAGGTGTGGTGCGGGTTCCTTCGGCATTGGTGATTACGGTAGGGTCTCCCCCTTCCATAACCGCGACGCAGCTGTTAGTCGTTCCCAGGTCAATTCCGATTACTTTGGCCATAAATTCCTCCTTTGGATTAAGGTATTAGTGTAAATATGAATCAACTGCTGTACCATGATATCTGTTTATTCCCCCTTTCCCACCTTCACCATCGAAGGCCTGAGGAGACGATCTTTTAACTTATAACCTTTCTGCATTTCCTCGATGACCTTACCTTCCTCTCCGGGTTCATGGAGCACCGCTTGATGGATGTTCGGGTCGAATTCCTCTCCCTCAGCGTCGATTTTACAGAGTCCCTGGCTCTCCAGTTCGCTCACGAACTTCCGGTATATCAGTTCAAGACCCTTTGCCCACTCGGGATCACATGATTCGGGAATGGTTTCAAGAGCGCGTTCCAGGTCATCTATGATCGGCAGAAGGCTGCACATCAGGTTGCTGTTGGCATATTTGGCAAAATCTATTTTATCCTGCTCGGCTCGCTTTTTATAATTGGCGAAATCCGCCTGAGCCCGTTGCCAGTTGGCCAGATATTGCTCCGCCCTTTCTTTATCCGAAAGCTCAGCTTCTTCGTCGGCTGGCTCGTCTTCAATTTCAGGTGCCGATTCTACAGGTATCTCTTTTTCTTCGTCATCCACAAAACACCTCCGTGACCGCTCATTCTAGCGATATAGCTCGTACATCAGCTCACTCATAATTTCGGAAAGGTATCGAACCACCGGGAGTGCGCGATCATAGGCCATACGGGTAGGACCGACCACCCCGACCACCCCACTGCCCTGATCCGGTATACCGTAACGGCTTAACACGATCGAAAAATCGTGCAGCGTGGATTCCGGATTTTCGCTGCCGATAATAATTCGCAGTTTTTCATCAGTGGGCGCTTGAGCCAGAATAGAGCTTAACGTAGCCCGTTCCTCCAGTAGATTCAGCAGTACCCGCGCCCGCTCACCCTCTGAAAATTCGGGCTGTGTCATAATCTGGGCCAGCCCGTCATAATGGGGATCTTCGATAACCCGCTTACCGGCACTATCCAGGATGTCCAGCAGGGTTTTCAACAGTCGGCCCTCGGTTTCGGTGGTCTGTTCCGTTTTCTTCCGAATATCAGAAGCGCTCATTCCTTGATATGTTTGGGTAATCTTATTCGACAAACTATTGAGTGTTTCCTGAGTATGGGATTCATTAAGTGAAACGCTCTGCTGCTTGAATCCGGCATCCTGAAAAACCACCGTCATCAACACCATAAAATCCTGAAGCGAAAGCAGGTGAACGGTTCTTACCTTCGCATCTGTCACGTGCGGAGAAGTGACCACTGCCACGTTGTGAAGCATTCTTGCCAGTATCGTTGCAGAAAGGTGAATCAGATCGTCGATTTCCTTGTTTATCTGATAAAACTGGTGGCGTATCCGCAGTTGTTCATCCTGGGAAAGCGACTGGTTCTCCAGCAAGGTCTCGATATAGTATCGATAGGCCTTTGGTGAAGGAATACGCCCCGCGGAGGTATGGGGCTGGATGACATAGCCGTCCATTTCAAGCTGGACCAGTTCGTTACGGACAGTGGCCGGGCTGATCTTCGTCTCATAATTGTGTGCGATCTTACCCGAAGACACAGGTACAGCCGTTGAGACGTATTCCTGTATCAGGTCGTAGAGTATATTCCGCCTTCGTTCCGTAAGCATTTTTCACATGCCCTTAGCACTCTAGGCATTAGAGTGCTAATCCGTATTCAAAGGTATCATTTTAGCTGTCCTTTGTCAATAGTCGCTTGTCAACCAGAAAATCATTATTGGGTTGACAACTGATTGCCTGTCTATTATATTTCAAGCAGCTATGAAAACTAACCCGGAATCGAAAAGAAAGGCAGTGCTGGATTACCTGCGCCGTAAGAAGCCGGTATCCGGCCAGGAACTTGGCAATGCCATTGGAGTAACGCGCTCGGCAATCTGGAAGTATATAAAAGAACTGCGCGAAGAAGGGTATCAAATCGATTCCGTTCCCAGTAAAGGATACTATTTCCTCAGTTCACCGGACCGTCTGCTGCCCGAGGAGGTGACAGACGGGCTCGATACCCGGGTCCTCGGCAGGAAAATCATCTACCGCCAGGAGGTTACATCCACCCAGGAGATTGCCAGGGAAGCCGCAGCTCAACAGGCCGGGGAAGGGCTGCTTGTCGTATCGGAGGTACAGAAAGGTGGGCGTGGCAGGGTTGGAAGAGTATGGGCCTCGCTCCCCGGCAGTGTCTATTTTTCCATCATTTTGCGACCTGATATCAAACCGACGGAAGCACTTCGGGTGCCGCTTGTGGCCGGAATCGCCGTGGCGCGAGCGATCCACAGGCAGACCGGATTGGAAACCCTCTTGAAATGGCCCAATGATATTTTTATTAATAATCGAAAAGCCGGCGGTATTCTCACCGAACTCAGCGCAGAAGTCGACCGGCTGGAATGGATCATCATTGGCATCGGACTGAATGTTAATGCCACGATAGATTCCATACCGGATCATCTGAAGGAAACAGCCACATCCATCAGGATTGAATCCGGAAAAGAGATCTCCCGCGTGAAGCTTCTTCAGCTTATACTCCTGGAACTTGAATCCCTTTACGATGAATACACCGAAAACGGTTTTGAGCCGTTGCGCAGGCTGTGGAAATCCATGAGCAACACTATTGAAGCCGAAGTAGTCATTTGTTCAGGTACCGAGGAAGTCAGCGGGAAAGCAGTCGATATCGATTCCGACGGAGCGCTCATTCTGGAAAGAGCAGACGGCAACCGGGAGAGGATCGTAGCCGGGGACATATCCTTGAGGAAGGTTCGAGGTAAGCAGGATGCTCGATAAGATTATCATCGCACTTTATTTCGCGGGCATGATCGCCGTTGGAATATATGCCTACCGTCGGGGGCGCGCTTCCAGCAGCGATGGATTTTTTGTAGCGGGACGTAAAAGCGGCACGCTGCTGCTGGCCGGTTCGCTATGTGCTACCTTCATGGGCTCCTCCGTAGTGGTCGGCATGGCGGGTCGAGGGTACAGCACGGGACTGCCCGGTACCTGGTGGCTCCTGGTAGGCGCTATTGGGCTTGCCGTTCTGGGCTTGTTCCTCGCTCATAAAGTCAGGCGGTTCGGGCTCTATACCCTGCCCGAACTGGTCGAAAAGCAGTATGGCCGGGAGGCTGGCATGGCGGCTTCGCTGGTGATTGTGGTCGCGTGGATTGCCATCATCGCCGCCCAGATCATCGCCGCCGGCAAGGTGTTGAATGTTCTGGTACCTTCTTGGGATCTCGAGGCCTTAATGGCGATCTCTACGGCGGTGTTTATCGTATATACAGTACTTGGCGGGCAGTATTCAATCATCCGCACCGACTTCGTTCAGTTCGGTATTCTGACTCTAGGGATCGTAATAAGCCTGGGGTTGGTCCTGGATGATGTGGGCGGGATCGGTGGACTTCAGGATAATTTGCCCTCGGAATTCTTTTCCTTTCCGGTGAACAATCGCTTCGGCTGGTATGACTGGGTTCTGTTCCTGATTCTAACTGGTGCGACCTATGTAGTAGGGCCTGATATCTATTCCCGTCTCTTTTGCGCTAAAGATGAAAAAACCGCCCGGTCGGCGGCACTGACAGCCGCTGTTATTGGAGTACCAATTGCCTTCATCATTGTGCTTATCGGGATGGGTGCGAGAGTGCTGTACGCGGATATTCCTGCCGAAGAGGCCTTTCCCACCGTTATCCGGGAACTGTTGCCCATCGGTCTCAGCGGCGTTGTCATCGCTGCGCTGCTGGCCGCGATTATGTCCTCCGCCGATACCGTATTATTAACCACCAGCACCATATTCAGTGTGGATATGTACAAGAAGATCTTCCCGAAGACCAGTGACATCCGCAGCTTGCTTGTCTCGAGAATAGCCATCATAATATTCGGGATTGTTGCGCTCCTGGTTGCCATGCACCTGAAAGGAATCATCAGTTCCCTGTTTTACTCGTATACTATCTTCACCAGCGGAATCGTCGTGCCGGTGGTAGCCGGTTTTTTCAAGGAAAGGCTCAAGGTCAATTCTGTTGGAGGGCTGGTGGCCATCGTGGGTGGTGGGGGTACTGCACTGGGGATTCAGTTGGCGGAGGTCGAAAATCTGGAACTGCTGGGGCTTGGCGTTTGTGTTATACTGTTGTTTGGAGTCAGCTGGTTAACGGGAGGAGCTAAGAGATAGCATGGAAATTACGTGGTTAGGGCATGCCTGCTTCAAACTGAAATCCAGGAATGCGGTGGTCATTACCGATCCGTTCAGTGAAGGTTACGGATACGAAATGGGGAAGGTTACTGCCAACATCGTAACCATATCCCATGATCATCCCGGCCACAATTGCCGGGAAGCGGTTGGAGGTGATTTCAAGACGATCACCAATCCGGGCGAATATGAGATCGCCGGGGTATTTGTTTACGGGGTGAGGACCTTTCACGACGATAAAAAAGGCGAACTGCGCGGCAAGAACGTTTCCTGCCTGATCGAGATCGATGATATCAAAATATGCCATCTGGGTGATTTGGGCCATATTCCGAATGCAACTCAGATCGACGGCATCAGCGATGCCGATGTGGTGCTGGTCCCGGTGGGTTCTAAGGAAACAATGGATGCTTCTACCGCTGTGGAAGTGGTGAACCTGATATCTCCTACGTACGTCATACCCATGCATTTCAAAACGGAGGTCTCCACGCGCGATCTGGAGCCGGTGGATACTTTCTTAAAGGAAATGGGGATCAAGGAGTACACACCGGTACCCAAGCTGACGATTACCAAGTCAACCCTGCCGCTCGATATGCAGACGGTTGTACTCGATTACCGGCAGTAAGCCGCTTCCTCTCCGGCAACGAACCCGGTGGAAAAGGCCGCCTGTAAATTATATCCCCCGGTATCGGCATCGATATCCATCACCTCGCCGCAGAGATAGAGTCCTTTAACCAATCGTGATTCCATTGTGCGCGGATCGATCTCCTTCAAGGAGATGCCCCCGGCCGTGACCATGGCAGCTTCAAGCGGCAGCGGCCGCTCGATATTGAAGCGAAGCGATTTCAACACTTCTGCCAGACGGTTTCGCTGGCTGGAATTGATTTCGCATCCCTGCTTATCGGGTGGAATTCCGCTTAGATCGATCACCGGATCGATCAGCTTTGCCGGCAGCAATCCTGCCAGCAAGTGGTGCAGTCCCCTCTTGCCATACTGATCGAAATCCCGTTGCAGGCGCAGTTGGAGTTGCTTTTCGCTCAGCCCCGGTTTGAGATCGATGGTCACGCTGACCGGCCCTTTTCCGAGCGCATCCGCGATGGCCAGGCTCATCTGCAGCGTGATCGGGCCCCCCAAACCGAAATGGGTGAACATCATCTCGCCCAGCCGGCTTTCGATAACCGGTTTTCGAGTTCGTTCCCTGCCGGTGCCGCGTCCGCAATCATAAGTTACCTTCGGCATAGAGGCAATCTGCTCTGAACGGCACTGGTAAGCAGTCAGGCGGACGTTTCGCAGGCCGACTCCCTGCATGCTGCGGGCAAGAGGAACCTCTTCAACCACCAGTGGTACCAGCGCCCCTCGCAGCCTGATGATGGTGTGGCCGAGTTCGGAGGCGATCCGGTACCCATCTCCCGTAGAGCCGGTAGCGGAATAGGATGCCCCGCCGGTTGCCATGATCACCGCACCTGCCGGAAGGGCACCTTTTTCCGTAAATACCTTTTCAACAGCACCGTCTTTTATTCCGATCGCAGTTGCCCTTGCC
>CAZDMY010000166.1:0-3861 GCA_964506405.1 uncultured Dehalococcoidia bacterium
CAACGCCATCTACTTCAAAGGGGACTGGCTGTTTCCCTTCCAGTCGGATATGACCACTGCTGCGCCGTTCCACCTGCTCGATGGGACCGAAACCAGCGTGGAAATGATGTCCATGCCTGAGCCGGTAGGCTTGTGGTACGCTCAGGGAGAAGGATACCAGGCGGTGGAACTACCCTACAAAGGCGACAAAGCGGCCATGACCATCATTGTGCCGAATGAGGGCCAGTTCGAGGCATTTGAAGCCGGGTTGAGCGATGGGCAAATTGCGGAGATACTGGATTCAATGGAAACCAGACAAGTTGAGTTGGAGATGCCCAAGTTCGAATATGCCCAACATATTAAGATGAACAAAGTGCTGGAGCAAATGGGTATGATTGATGCCTTCGAGCCCCAAAAAGCGAACTTCTCAGGCATGGATGGTACTACAAACTTATTCATTTCAAGTGTCTTCCATAAAGCATTCGTAGCTGTGAATGAGAAAGGGGCTGAGGCAGCAGCAGCTACTGCTGTTATATTCATTATCACCTGCATTCCTCAGGTTGATGTGCAACTCACTATTGATCGGCCATTTATCTATCTTATTAAAGATTTGGATACTGGAACTATTCTGTTTATAGGGCGCGTTTTGAATCCGGTCGAAGGATAACCTTCGAATAACAGAATCCATACAAGAGGAGAAAAGTCAATGAAAAGCGGCGCGAGCATCTGAACGGAATGAAACTCAAAGGAAGGAACCGATGAGAAGAATAGAATACTGGTTAATGTGGATGTTGTTGTTATTGGTTTCG
Organism: uncultured Dehalococcoidia bacterium; assembly: GCA_964506405.1. Classification (GTDB taxonomy): domain Bacteria; phylum Chloroflexota; class Dehalococcoidia; order SZUA-161; family SpSt-899; genus JBGLNL01. The sequence goes on from CAZDMY010000166.1 coordinate 789, forward strand.
CTTTCAGTCGGTTTATGGGGGTGCGGTGATGATTCCGAACAAGATAATCAGGACAAAACCCCGCTGCTCGATATGGTTGCCATTCCGGGCGGGACGTTCAGCATGGGTGACCATTCCGAGTATGCGCCAGATAGCCAAATACCTGTACATGAAGTCACAGTCTCTCCTTTTTCTATGGCAAAATACGAGGTCAGCTATGGTGAATGGAAAGAGGTTAAGACATGGGCTGAAACCAATGGATATAAATTCGATTATAGCGGTCGTCCTGGAAACAAACCTGATTACTCGTTCGACTATCCCCATGACCTTTTAGACACATCGTCTGGTAGTAGAGACTTTTCTTCGTGTAAGCACCTCCCGTCTAGTGTCTCAGGTCAAGTAGAAACCTTTCCTGTTGAAGACAATAGTTACCCTGTAACGTATATTAGTTGGTACGATGCTATTAAATGGTGCAATGCCCTGAGTGAAATGGAAAATCTGAAGCCTTGCTATTATCTAACAGCAGGTCATTCCGATGTCTTTCGTTCTGAATTTGTTGATATCAACAACGATTGTGTAAATTGGATCGCTAATGGCTACCGTCTACCGACTGAAGCTGAATGGGAATATGCTGCTCGTGGAGGCCTGGAAGGTGATAAATATCCTTGGGGAAACGAAGAGCCGGTTTGCAAAAAAGGTCAATATAATGGAGCTCATTTTTCTACTTACATCAGTCCGTTAAAGAAAGGCGAATGTGATTTCATAATAACCGCACAAGTCGGGACTTATAGTCCTAATGGTTATGGTTTATATGACATGGCTGGTAATGCGTTTGAAGTATGTTGGGATGTTTGGGATAACGAATACTACGAAATCAGTCCATCAGACAACCCACGGGGCCCCCTCGATGGAGACGCACATATTGTTCGTGGAGGTGGTGTTACAAGCGATGCGCCTCATATACAAGTATCCTCACGTGCCCTTATTCCTACGCAATGTGGTTTTAACTGGCATGGTTTCCGTCCGGTTCGGTCTGAATGATAACCATCCGTTTCAGGAAAAGCAGTGATGCTTATTGTCTACCGGGATTCTCCTGGTAATGTAAAAGATAGTTGAAGTTATATCTATTCGGTATATTTGTATATGGCTTTATATCAAAAACCAGGTCTGGTAGAGTAAGGACGTAATTAAGAAAGGAGTAAATACATTGAAAAACGGAGTCGGTTTCTTACTAAGCACTCGGTTAGCCTTATGTGGTTTTTCATCCTAATAGCAATATGCTCCCTGGTTCTCTCACCAGTATTAGCGGCTTCTTCGGAGGATAAGCCAGTATTACTTGTCTCCACATCAACCCAGACACTCGATCCGGGAGAACACTTTACCATAGATATGATTATCGAAAACGGTGTTCCCAGCCGAGGCATCCAGTTTAACCTGCTATTCGACCCGGCAATCGTTCAAGTCGATAAGGTAACGGAAGGCAATCACTATAAAGATTGGGCTGAAAGGAAGGAAGGTTCCACGTTCCTGGCCCCCGGCACAATCGATAATGAAAAGGGGTTCATTAAAGATGTGGCCCTGGTCCTGGTGGGTGGGGACGAGAGCGGCCAGACCGGGAAAGGAACTGCGGTTACTGTCCATATGACTGCCAAAGAGGGCATAGCGGGAACTTCCCTGTTGAAGCTTTCCAATGTCATCATCATTGATAAGCACGGCAACAAACTGACCGGTATCGAAACCGAAAGCAGCCAAATCGATATCGGCCAACCGGGAACACCGATTGAACTGATTGATGAGAGCATGCAAGCTCCAGAACCGGAAGACGAAGAGCAAGACTCAAGCCTTCCCGAACCTCCTCCCGAAGCGGAATTCGACCCGGTACGTCAAGCAGCCGCCTTGCAGGCCATCTCACAGGAAAATGATATCCCGATGGAGCGGTTGCACATGTTCCGTGAAACCGGGCTCTTCGATGCCGTCACCGGTGAGAAGGCCTGGCATATCACCATTGAAGATGCGGAAGGCGTGCAGACTTACCATCACCTGGTTATCGATGAGAATGGTAAAAAGTATGGCTATAAAGAATACCTGGCCCAGCGGGAGAAGAACAAATATGAAAAATACGGCAAGCTCAATCCTTCGCTTTACGAGTTGTTGCAGAATAGAGAACCGGAGGATATGGTGAAGGTATGGATCTGGCTCAACTGTGATGCCGGCCCGGCATTGCAGGCAGTTGCAGAGAAATACCCGGAGGCCAAGCTGGAAGGCACCCGCCCCTCGAGGGAAACCGATCAGGAAACATACAATCAGGTACAGGCTGAGATGAAGCAAGCCAGAAAACAGGCCTATCGGGCGATTCAGCAACCAGTAATAGATCTGATTCAATCCAGGGGGTATAAAGTGATCACCATTAGTAATGCTGCCCCCAGCATCTGCACGGAGATTCCTAAGAGCTTCATCATGGAATTAGAGAAGAGGGATGATGTTGCCAGTATTTTTCAATCGTTAACATACCAATACGGAATTGACACTTCCGTTCCATCAGTGAGGGCGGATATTGAATAGGATCGGGGAATAACCGGAAATGGTGCTGGTGTCGTCGATATAGCGTGGGACGGAATAGATTACGGGCACCCCGCCCTTCCAAATGGTGAGTATTACGATCCACAGAATCCAAGGGAACATTGGCATCCCACAATGGTGGCGGGTGTTATCGCTAGCCAAGGTGATGCTAATTGGCCCGATCGGATTGGAGTGGCTTATGATGCGTCATTACTAAGTGCGAATGGTTTATCTAACAGTGATACGGACATAACAGATGCTACAGAATGGGCCATTGGAAATGGAGCCGATACACTCGGAAACACGTTACCATCAGGCGATGAGGCACGAGTGGTGAATTGCAGTTTCTGGGGCGATACTATGGGGGTGATGGGATACAAAGATTACTATTATGATCACATAGTCGAAGCAGATAACGTGACTGCAGTAATTATATCTGGCAATTCAGGGAATTGGGTATCTTCACTTGGTTTGGCTTATAATGCTATTACCGTTGGTGGTTGTGAAGATAATAACTCTTCCAATTGGAATAACG
>CAZDMY010000166.1:3871-6004 GCA_964506405.1 uncultured Dehalococcoidia bacterium
GGTGGAATGGTTCTGGCTGGCATGAAGATCCCACCTCAGGATGGAACAAACCCGAGGTTGTTGCACCTGCTTGCGTATGGTCTACAGATAATGCCAACGGTTGGGATGAAGCATGTGGTACAAGTTTTTCCGCCCCTCATGTTTCCGGCATGGCGGCGCTATTGATGGAGCGGGACGCTGATCTGAAATACTGCCCGGAAGGGGTGAAGGCGATCATTATGGCCTCGGCCATTAACGATATCAATGGCGAAGATTCGGATAAAATCGGTGTTGGGGGCGTCTGCGCCAGCCGTGCCGGGGAGATCGTCATGAATAACACTTATCATACCATGACCCTCGATGCAGGGGATTTCAGTGGAAATCAGCATTGGTTCGTCCCCTGTGATGAAGATAAGTGGTTTAATGCAAAAGCAGGTGATAAAATCCGTGTGGTATGTACATGGCTGCACCATGTGCATCCCGATATCGATCCCACCAATTACGGAACACATACTCTGGCGAACTTGTTTGGTATCCATCTGCGTGATGAATCCGGAAACGGCGTTGGAGGACCTGGCTACAGTGGAGATCCCGAAGATAATAACTATGCAGTTATCGATTGTCAGGCACCAGAGACAGGCCGTTATACCATTGATATTGAGGCGGTCGGCGGTTTCGATCCGCTTCCCGGATGGGCGGTCGGCAGCGGTGAGCGAATCGCCTTGGCCTGGGCAACCTGGCCCGACCCAGGTGGTCCGGCTTTCGATTACGATTACCAGCCCGATAACCAGGATCATCTTCAGATTTGCAGCAACTTCGCTCTCAGTCAATTGGCCCTCGACACCGAAGATGATTTTCAAGCCATATATCCTTCCGTGGAAATCGAAGTTGAATGCCTCAGCTCACCTGATTGTGTTGAATCCCTTCTCGGTAATTATGATGAAGGGTGTCCTGCTGCGTGCAGTCATGCTCCTTACGGTCCGGGAAGCGTCCAATGTGACATTGCCATCATTGATAAGAAACTTGACGACTATGGATGGTCAGTTTGTAGTGGCGGCGACCGCGAATTAGTCGACTGGCATATTGGCAGCTACTGCAGTCCGGATGAAGAGGATGCCAATATCGTACTGGTAACCCTGAGACCATCTTATATGCCGACACCCAAACCGGTAATTCAGGACTACATCGATTTCATGATGGGCTGTGACGGGCAGGACATCGTTGTTGATAACGGTTTCTCCTGGACCTATTCGGAATACGATGTGCAACCGGATGGATCGGTCGATGTGGGTGATCTGATGATAATCGCACAGGCGAATAATTTTGGCCAAGGAACCAATCCGGCCAATCCTCGAACCGATGTCAACAACGATTGTGATGTTGATGTTGGAGATTTATTCCTGACTGCCGACAATTTCCATCCATCTTGCGATTTTGAGTGAAAAAGGATCGGGCACGACATAGTTAACGGGGGTGATTTGATGATTAAGGCACAGCCTGCGAACCCGTCATAACATAACGGAACGGCCGGTCGTTGGCAGTAGAAATCTGCCGTTGTGTTGAAGAGGTTCCCGATCGAGCCTGGAACTACATGGCGTTTCCGGCTGTGCCCGATCAGTATTCGCTGTCGATCTCGTCTATCGATGCGCTGGAGGGAAGCAGCGCGCTTGTTTCTTCACCCTTCGATTTCCGCTTCTTTTCCAGTGGCAGTTTATGAATTGCTTCCCGGACTTCATTCAAGCGTGCTTCGGTATCTTTTCCACTTACTTCCACAATTACTGCACCGACACCGGCATCCCGCAAGGGCCCAAGTTCCGCTGAATCGAGCGGAGCCATCAGCACCGCCGGCTTTCCGCTGAAACCGGTCAATCGATGGTAACGGAGCAACTGGCCGATGGTGAGCGGGTTCGATTGCCTTTCTTTCCCGCCGAACAGCGCATCAACAGAAAGCGCGCTTATGGACCGCAGCATGCTGTCCTCGACCGGACCGGCAATTTCCAGAAGCGTACCCAGGCTATCATTAAGAAGCACACGAGCCGCCGATTCCAAATCAACCACCACGAAATCGCATCCGCTCTCCACCAATTGCCCGATACTTTGCTCATCAGCTTTCGGCAAATAGGCACCCCATGGCACTTTCGAATCGGCTGGCAT
>CAZDMY010000167.1:0-5995 GCA_964506405.1 uncultured Dehalococcoidia bacterium
GAAACTGGATTCAAGACAGACTTGATTATCCGCAAATCTCGTCATTTCAGCGTGCAGGAGTTTAATCGAAAAAAATCATTTTCGTTTTTAGGAGAACGCTGCTGGTTTGCTACTTGTGAAGATACACTTCTAATGAAGCTGGAATGGTTTCGAATGGGGGAATCTCAGAGACAGCTTCAGGATGCGATCGATATCGCCAGGGTACAGGGCGATGACATGGATATTGATTACCTGAGATACTGGGCCGGCCAGTTGGGAGTAAGCGAGTTGCTGCAAGAAGTGCTCAGGCAGGCAGGGTTGAAAGCATAATTCGTAACAATTTGAACAGGGAGTAATTATGGCTGATTTCCCACAGAAACGGCTGCGGCGCTTGCGGCGCACTGAAACGATGCGAAGGCTGGTGCGTGAAACCATGCTCAATGTAAGCGATCTCATCTATCCGCTTTTTGTCACTTTCGGCAAAAACACACGAAATGAGATTCCATCCATGCCAGGGGTTTACCAGCTTTCGGTGGACCTCCTTGGCAGTGAAGTGAAAGATATCGTTCGCCTGGGCATTCCCGGCGTGCTGCTCTTCGGCATTCCCCAAACGAAAGATGAAATCGGTTCGTCAGGATACGCCGCCGACGGCGTGGTTCAGCAGGCCATAAAGACTATCAAAGATGCCGAACCGGGCTTGCTGGCGATCACCGATGTCTGCATGTGTGAATACACCGATCACGGCCATTGCGGCATCGTGAAAAAAGGTGACGTGGATAACGATGCCACCCTGGAAATACTCGCCCGAATGGCGATATCCCACGCTGAGGCCGGGGCCGATATCGTGGCCCCCTCGGACATGATGGATGGCCGGATCCAGGCTATCCGCCGTGCGCTTGATGAGGCCGGCTTCCAGCAGACTCCCATCCTCTCCTACGCGGCAAAGTACGCCTCGGCCTTCTACGGGCCTTTTCGAGAGGCGGCCGAATCCGCCCCGCAGTTCGGAGACCGTCGCTCCTATCAGATGGATCCTGCCAATATGCGCGAGGCCATGAGGGAGATCGAAGCGGATATCGAGGAGGGTGCGGACATGGTGATGATAAAACCGGCCTTAGCCTTTCTCGACGTAATCCGCAAAGCCAGGGATACGTTCAATCATCCGCTGGCTGCCTACAACGTCAGTGGAGAGTATGCTATGGTGAAAGCAGCGGCGCAACGCGGATGGATCGACGAACAGCGCATCGTAACCGAAATTCTTACGTCAATTAAACGGGCTGGCGCGGATATCATAATCAGCTATCACGCCAAAGAGGCGGCCGGCTGGATTGCAAGCGAGCGAGCCTGAAGGAGGGAATATGCCTGCAAGTATTGACCCTGATATTCGCCAGTGCCTGGATATACTGATTGGTTGCATCCGGGAGCTACAGAAGAACCTGTGGGATTTCCCCACCGAGGATCAGAAAGAAGCCATCAAACAGATGGCGGAACTCAATGTCATGGAGAATACCATCGCGGTTTTTCGCCAGGGAAACTATGCCGAAGCCCGGAACAACCGGCCGGAATCGGAAAAGAAGTATCTGGATTGAAAACCGTACGGTTTCTGCGTAGCAGCCAGGGGATAAATTTATGAACCAGAGCCGTTCTCAGGAGCTTTTCAACCGGGCGCAGAAATATCTCCCCGGTGGTGTGGACAGCCCGGTCCGGGCCTTCAAATCCGTCGGCGCAAGCCCGCTCTTCATCAGGCGGGGAAAGGGATCGAAGATCTACGATGAGGACGGGAACGAATACATCGACTACGTTTGCTCCTGGGGCCCGCTGATACTTGGGCACGCGCCCTTACAGGTGGTCAAATCAGTGCAGAGAGCAGCGGAATCCGGTACCAGCTTCGGAGCACCCACCGAACTGGAGACACGGATGGCGCAGATGGTCTGCAAAGCCGTCCCTTCCCTGGAGATGATCCGGTTCGTCAGTTCCGGCACGGAAGCAACTATGAGCGCACTGCGCGTGGCAAGGGCTTATACGAAACGAGACAAGATTGTCAAATTCGCCGGATGCTACCACGGGCACTCGGACGGGCTACTGGCCAAAGCCGGTTCGGGCGCTACCACACTGGGAGTACCGGACAGTCCGGGAGTTCCTGATGGGTACACGCAGAACACGCTGATCGCCCGTTACAACGACCTGGATTCGGTTAGCGATCTCTTCGCCGCCTGGCCGGATATCGCCGCTGTCATCGTCGAGCCGGTGGCCGCCAATATGGGGGTAATTCCCCCGAAAGCCGGATTCCTGCAAGGCTTACGGGAACTTACCGCCAAAGCAGGCGCTCTGCTTGTTTTTGATGAAGTGATCACCGGATTCCGCCTTGCTTATGGTGGAGCCCAGGGAATCTACGGTATCAATCCGGACCTGACCTGCCTTGGCAAGGTAATCGGGGGCGGGTTGCCGGTGGGCGCTTACGGGGGGCGCGCCGATATAATGAAAATGATAGCACCGGCGGGACCGGTCTATCAGGCCGGGACGCTTTCGGGAAATCCGCTGGCGATGACTGCTGGCCTCGAAACGCTCCGAGCGCTTGGGCAGGAAGATACGTATTCCGAATTGGAACGCAGGGCTTCGATTCTGGCAGAAGGGATAACCAGGGCCGCAGCCGGATCCGGTACCCCGGTTCAGGTTTCACGCGCTGGCTCAATCCTGACCGTCTTCTTCTCAGCCGAACCGGTGATCGATTATGAATCCGCCACCAGGTCCGATACCCGCCAGTTTGCCCGATTCCATCAAAAACTACTGGAACAGGGAATCTACTGGCCACCCTCTCAGTATGAGGCAGCCTTCGTCTCGCTGGCCCACAGCGATAATGACATCGAAGCGACGATCAAGGCGATCGAGAAGGCTTTGTGAAGTTTGCTGATTATCCATCTTCATTTATATAAAGTGTGCATTCACACAGGGAGGCGATGAATGATGAAACTTAGACTGTTCGGTTTACTGATAACAGCTGGATTGTTGTTTTGCCTGTTGGTGTTCGCCTTTCTCCCGGTGGGGGCTCAGGAAGCTGTTACGGTTAATAGTATCACACCGATGCCGGATCGGGCCGGCCTGACAGCCCGATTCGAAATCAAATTCACACCCGGCAGCACCGGTGCGCTGGCAGCCGGGGCCGATACGATCCACATTCGCTTTCCTGAGGCAGCTCAAGTTCCCTCCAGCATCGATGACCGATATATATCGGTTGATGGTGTTGATTGCTCCGAGGGAGGCAGCGTGCATGTCGAAAACCACGGATTGATAATCACTACCCCCACCAATGTCGAAGCCGGTACAACCTGTACCGTTATCATCAGCCACCTGGCCGGTATCGGCAATCCGCCGCTGTCCCGTGAGACCGGCGACAATGCCCCGGATGATCACTATGAGCTATCAGTGGAAACCAGCCGGGATTCAGCCGGGAGCATCGAATATGAGGTTTTCGACTGGGTCGGGGCAGATCCTATGGAAGTAGCTCAGAACGATCCGGTTACCATATGGGGAGCCGGATTCATGCCCGGCTCTACGTTACACTTGAACGGACTTGAAGGCGGGCCGGTTGAGGGCTCAGGGATCGTTGGTAAGGATGGCACATTTGAGTTTATTGGAAGGGCAACCGGAAGGGTCGATCTGCCCCTTACGGCAACCGACGGCAGTGGCAGAAGCGCTGAAGTGGAAGGGAATGAACCGGCCTTGCCGGCAACCAAGCCACCATCGGCCGGTTTCAGTTTCGTTCCCGCCAATCCGGTGGCAGGAGAGGCGATAACCTTCGATGCGTCAGCTTCAACAGACCCCGGTGGTACGATTTACTCTTGGGAATGGGATTTTGGCGACGGCAGTGAAGGAAAGGGAGAAATGATCACGCACACCTATTCCAGCGCCGGCCAATACCTCGTTCAATTAAAAGTTATAGACAATCGAAGCAGCAGCGGAACTGCCAGTCAAACGATTGCTATCGCCGAGAACATCGAAGAGGAACCGAATTCACCACCGGTTGCCGATGCAGGGGAAGACCAGGCTATCGAAACTGAAAAGGCTGGTGGAGTTGAGGTGAGGCTCGATGCTTCCGGTTCCTCCGATCCCGATGGCGACCCGCTAACCTATAACTGGATATGGGAAAGCGGCTCGGCCAGCGGCATCAATCCGGTAGTAAACCTCAATCAGGGAACAACTGCCATCACACTCGAAGTATCAGATGGAGAACTGAGCGCTTCAGACGAGATCACGATCAGTATAAAGGAAAAACCGGCCCCGACGCCGAGCCCCACAGTCGATAAACCGGCTTATCCCAGTGCCAAATTCACCTACACCCCCAGAGAGCCGATAATCGGCGATGAGATCAACTTCGATGGATCCGTTTCAGTGGACCCGGATGATTCATTCGTATCGTATGAATGGAGTTTCGGGGACGGCGATACCACATCGGGCAAGACGGCTTCCCATGTCTACCAAGAACCCGGACTGTATACGGTATCCCTGTTTATCCGGGACGTGGATGGTAATGTATACAGCTATACGACAAATATTGAGGTAAAGACTGAAAAAGATACGAATGGGGCACAACCCACCACACCACCTGCGGATGATGATTCCGACGAAGGAGGCATCTCCCCGATAATATGGGTAATTATCGTCATTGGTGTTGTTATCGTTGCTGGTGCAGGTGTGTTCCTGCTACGACGAAGGTCCGGCACGGCTTAATGCCCGCAACTCAAAAGCGAAGCGTGCCAAGATCGATGCCTGATATGGTATGATAGGCGCAGAATCCAATATTTGGGAGGACAGCATTGGCTGAGCAACTGGACATCAGCACGGCAAACTGCACGATTGAAAAAGACGGTCACGTTTTGATCGTTACACTGAATCGCCCGGAAGCTAAAAATGCACTCAGTCCGGCTATGCTGATAGGTATGTACAAGGCATGGCGGCGACTGGACGAGGATGATGATCTCTACTGCGCAGTATTGTGCGGCAAGGGAGATACCTTCTGTTCCGGTATGGATCTAAAAGTAGGGGCAGCCCCGGGGGAAGATGCCGAAGAGATTCAAAAGATGATGCAGGAGATACCGAATCTACACTGGCAGGCATTGCTGCGGGAGAATCAGCCCAACAAGCCGATCATCCTGGCAGTTGAAGGATATGCGCTGGCAGGCGGCACCGAAATCCTTCAGGGTACCGACCTTCGCATCGGGGCGGAAGATGCCATATTTGGGGTCACCGAAGTAACCCGCGGCCTTTACCCCATGGGCGGAACAACCGTTCGCTTGCGCCGGCAGATTCCGTATTGCCGGGCGGCGGAGATATTGCTTCTGGGTCGCCGGATCACGGCACAGGAGGCGCTCGATTGGGGCCTCATCAATCGGGTCGTACCGAAAGGGAAAGCTCTGGAAGAAGCCTTGAAGATGGCACAGGAACTGTGTGAGAATGCACCGCTGTCGATTCAGGCGATCACACGTTCGCTGCGAGAACTTGAATTCCTGCCGGAAGCTGAAGCCATGCCCAAACAGGATGAACTTGGCTGGCCGATCTTTATGACCGAGGATTCCAAAGAAGGCATGAAAGCCTTCAAGGAAAAACGTAAACCCGTTTACAAGGGTAAATGACAGGGCATGAGGGCGGTTCGCGAACCGCCCCTTCATAAATCAAATGCCCGATGAAACATTCGATGCCGTCATCATTGGCGGGGGAACCAAGGCGCTGTTCCTCGCTATGTATCTGATTGAGTATGGGGGCATGAGCGTCGGCATCTTCGAACGACGTCATGAAATCGGTGGATGCCTGGCCACCGAGGAGGTGACGGCCGGAGGATTTCGAGGCAATACCCACGCGAATATCATCCTTCCCTGGTACTACGCCCCTCTTTGGCGTGATTTTCCTCAATTCTGGGATCTTGGGGCTCAGATCGATCAATATCCGGCTGCAGACGGAGCTTCATTCAGAAACGATCGTAACTGCCTGGTTCTCTACAGCGAAAAATCCGATCCCTCTCAGG
>CAZDMY010000168.1:0-3263 GCA_964506405.1 uncultured Dehalococcoidia bacterium
GATATGATTTCTATTCGCCGTTCGGACTTATCGGTCAGCCCGGCTACGTGGCCATGACCTATAGGCGATATATGCACGATAACGGTTTAAAACCTGAGCAGCTTGGCTGGATACCGGTTGTTGACAGCGAAAATGCCGCCAGGAACCCGAACGCAATTTTCTTTGACAAACCTATTACGATCGATGATTATATGAAATCAAAGATTGTGGCCGATCCCATCCGTGAACTTGACTTCGCACCAAAGGTCGATGGCTCCATCGCCATAGTTGTGACAACGGTAGAAAAAGCCAAAGCCATGAAGCAGAAGCCAGTCATAATTACCTCCGTTGCCTCGGGGATGGCTTTGGAAGGGCAATTGTACACCAGTTACACCCGCGATATAATGACTGATTTGCCGGAAATGAAGAATATGGCCAATGAACTCTACCGAGTCGCCGGGATGGGCCCGAAGGATATCAAAGTCGCCATGCTGGATGACAGCTTCACCCCGAACGTACCTATGCAGATGGAAGCACTGGGCTTCTGCGGGACAGGCGAGGGCCCTGCGTTTATCGAGGGCGGAGAGCGGATTCGCGTGAGCGGTGAACTCCCGGTAAATCCGGATGGTGGCTCATTAGGCCAGGGCAAGTTCGATACCATTCGAATTGCTGAAGCCGTTCGGCAAATACGAGGAACCTCTACCAATCAGGTGGCCGGGGCCGATACGGTCCTGGTGGCCAGCGGCGCCGGCGGCCCGGCAGACGGCATCATCCTGAGAAAACAGTAGCCACAAAGGCACAAAGACACTAAGGAATAGGATTAATGTGGTTCCATTATCAGAAAGGGAAGAGTCTATAGCAAAAAAGATTGTTGATTCAGCATATACGGTTCATACAGCAATGGGTCCGGGATTGCTGGAAAAGGTTTATGAGGTTTGTTTTTGCCATGAGCTTTCGAAACGAGGGTTGAAATATCAAAGCCAAGTAGATATCCCAATAATATATGACAATATGGTATTTGATGAAGGATTACGTTTGGATGTTCTGGTTGAAGATCTTATCATATGTGAACTAAAGGCTGTAGATGAAATGAATTCCGTTTGGGAAGCACAAATACTCAGTCATTTGAAACTTACAGGTAAACGCCTGGGTTTTCTCATTAATTTCAATGTGCCACTCATCAAAAGAGGAATTAAAAGAATTATACTTTGATAACTTTGTGTCTTGGTGTCTTAGTGGCATCAAAAGGAAAGGAGAATAGAATGAGTGTTGAATACAATACGGATCAGAAGATACCACACCCTGCCATGTGGGGGGTCCTATATAGGAGTAGCACACCCTTCTGGGAAGGCACCAAAGAAAAGAAAATCATGTTGCAGAGATGCAAATCCTGCGGATACTGGCTCAATCCACCCAGGCCCATGTGCCCCAAATGCCAGTCACAGGAGGATGAATGGGTGGCTGCCAAAGGCACCGGAAAGATCTATAGCTGGGTCACCTTTAACGAAGCACCGCATCCGGCGTTTAAGGTGCCCTATGAAGCCGTACTGGTGGAGCTTGATGAAGGCCCCCGGATCGTGAGCAACATGGTCGATACGAAACCCGAAGACCTCGAAATCGGCATGTCTGTAGAGGCGGTTTTTGAGGAGATCGATGAAAGTCTGACTCTGCCCAAGTTTAAGAAGGCGGGATAGCCAGATAAACGTTCATCCTGAGCATGGTCGAAGGGCAACGTGTTCATACTTCGACAAGCTCAGTAGAAATGGCTGATACTATGGTGTTTTTCTAATGATGAGCTATGGTCCAAAAATCGCCAGGGGCAATATGCCTTCAGGTTTATGACTGATGCTGCAAGAGTATGTGAATCGAAAATACCGCACCGACAACAAACCGCCGGTCGATTCCAACCTGATAAAAGACCGGACGGCGATTGTTGGCGTCGGCCAGACCCAGTATACCAAGAATTCCGGGCGGGATGAGCTTGATCTGGCTTGTGAGGCCATCCAAAACGCGGTTGATGATGCCGGGTTGAAGATGTCGGATATCGACGGATTCGATACCTTCATCCTTGACCGGCTTGCCCTGCCCATGCTGGTTAATGCGCTGGGGATACCTGATGTAAGCTTCAGCGGCGAGGTAAGCGGAGGAGGAGGAGCCGGCTGTGCTGTGGCGATGCACGCGGCAGCGGCGGTGGCCACCGGCCAGGCCAACTATGTCTGCGTCTACCGCTCCCTCAATGAAGCATCCGGACACAGATATGGCCGGGGCGACGATTTCATCGAATACATGCCGGTGGCATTAACGCCAAACTACGCCTATACCTGGCCGCTTGGTTTTGTGACGCCGCTGGGATGGGCCGGTGTGTGGGGCAAGCGATGGATGCACGAATTCGGTATCACCCGCGAACAGATCGGCTGGTGGCCGGTGGTGCTGCGGGAATATGCCCAGAATAATCCGGATGCGATGTTCTACGGTCGCCCCTTAACTCATGAAGAGTACATGGAATCCCCAATGATCGTCGACCCCCTGAAATTGCACGATTGCTGTGTAAATACGGACGGCGCGGCGGCCTATATCATTACCACAGTCGAGCGGGCGAGAGACCTCAAGCAGAAACCGGCCATTATCGCCGCAGCAGCGCAAAGCGCGCCTATCGAACAGGAGATACAGACGATCTACCAGCGTCCCGTCATCTCGGGGCTGGTGGAAACCTGGTACGTGGGCCAGGAGCTTTACCGGATCGCCGGGTGCGGGCCAAAGGATATCGATGTGGCGCAGCTCTACGATCCGTATTCTATCGGCGGGATCATTCAGCTCGAAGAACTGGGTTTTTGCGAGAGAGGTGAGGGGGGTAAGTTCGTCGAAGGCGGCGATAACATCCGCATCGATGGTAAAATCCCCTGTAATACTTCCGGGGGACTGCTTTCGGAAGCCTACATTCATGGGTACAATCTGGTCATTGAGGGAGTCCGCCAGATTCGAGGAACTTCTTACAATCAGGTAAAAAATGTGGAATTATCTTTGATCACCGGGGGGCCGGGGGTTCAGTCGAGTGGTATCATCCTAAGGCGGTAGATGAATGGTCAAGTTGATAGAAGGCATTCCCATTATGCGCCCTTATATCGATCTGGATAACCAGGGGTATTGGGATGCAATCAAAAACCATCAACTGGTGCTGCAGCATTGCACCCAATGCAACAGGTTCATTCATCCACCTCGCCCGATGTGTCCGGGGTGCCGGTCTCAGGATACACTGGAATGGAAGGAATCGAGCGGCAAGGGAA
>CAZDMY010000168.1:3273-5995 GCA_964506405.1 uncultured Dehalococcoidia bacterium
ATCGTCTATTCGTTTATCTTGTTCACATCCCCCAAAATGGCCTACCCTGCTTATGAACTTCCGTATGCGGTGGTGCTGGTAGAGATGGAAGAAGGTCCGAGAATATGTGCCAACACACACGAAATTGACCCGGACGAGTTGTATATCGGAATGCCGGTGGAAGTGATGTTCGAGGATCTGTGGGATGGACAGAGCGTCTTTCGGTTCAGGAAGAGGGAGGATTGACTTGGCAATCGAGAGTATAAAAGACCGCGCGGCCATCGTCGGTATTGGTGTGGTTGAGTTTTCCACCGATATTGGCCGGACGGAATGGTATACAGCTTGTCAGGCGATCAAGCTTGCCGCTGAAGATGCCGGTGTAAATATCGACGATATCGACGGTATGGTTAAAAGCGTCGATGACGGACCCGATCCCACCTATACGATGAAAGGCCTTGGCATTGACAACTTACTCTATCATAGTGAAAACCACTGGGGCACCAGCGCAATGATGAATGCGGTTCATGCTGTGGCCGGCGGACTGTGCAATTACTGTGTTTACTATCAGACCGCCCATCGCGCTTCCGGTCCGGAACAGTGCATTTCCGATTTCCTCGTTGCCCGTGAGTTCCGGGATGATTCACTGGACATGGTTCGATACGATTTTTTCTCGCCTTTCGGATTAATAGGAGAACCCGGCTACGTGGCCATGATGTATCGAAGATATATGCACGAAACCGGCATTAAACCGGAGCAGCTTGGATGGGTGCCGGTGGTGGCCAGCGAAAATGCAGCGAGAAACCCGAATGCGATCTTTTACGACAAACCGATTACCATAGATGATTACCTGCAATCCAAATTGATCGCCGACCCGATTCGTGAGCTGGATTGCGCGCCCAAAGTCGATGGTTCGATTGCCATCGTTATTACCACTCCCGAACGAGCGAAAGGACTGAAACAGGAACCCGCCATCGTTGCCTCTGCAGCGTCCGGAATGGCTCCCGAAGGGCAGCTCCACACGAGTTATACCCGCGAAGTCATTACCGGTTTGCCTGAGATGGAAAACATGGCGAAAAAGCTTTACCACATTGCCGGAATCGGGCCTGAAGACGTCAAGGTTGCAATGCTGGATGATTTTTTCACTCCCTACATCCCTGTGCAACTGGAGGCGCTGGGCTTTTGTGGTAAAGGCCAAGCCCCTGCGTTTATCGAAGATGGCGAAAGGATCCGTGCTGGCGGCCGGTTGCCGGTCAATCCCGATGGCGGCGCAATCGGACAGGGAAGGTTTGTTACTACTCGAATCGTTGAGGCCGTGCGCCAGATTCGCGGGACTTCATCTAATCAGGTAGCCGATGCCGATACGGTCCTGGTCGCCAGCGGTGCCGGCGGCCCGGCTGACGGGATGATATTGAGGAAAGCATAAGTAATGAAATCCGAAATCCTAATATCGAAATACCAAACAAATTGGAAAACCAAATGACCCAAAACGTAATACAGTCTTCCAGGCAAAACCTGGAAGATTCGAGGTTTTGTATTTGAATTTGTTTCGGATTTAGAATTTCAAGCTTTGGGATATTTCATACAGGCAGGTGCAAAATGGATTTTTCACTCACAGAAGAACAACAGCTACTCAAAAACTCGGCGAGGGATTTCCTGACTACGGAGTGCCCTAAAGAGGTTGTGAAAGAGATCGAAGCCAGCAATACGGGACATTCCGAAGATCTCTGGAAGAAGATGGCCGAACTTGGCTGGATGGGCGTAGCCATTCCAGAGGAATACGAAGGTGCCGGCATGACGATACTTGATCTCGCAGTGCTGTTTGAGGAGATAGGCAGGGCTGCCATGCCGGGTCCAATGTTCTCAAGTTTAATGCTGGGGGCCGTGCCGATTGTTGATTTCGGGAGTGAGGAACAGAAAAAATCCATCCTGCCAGAAATTGCGATGGGTGCCACGATTCTGACCATGGCCCTATGGGAGCCGGAGGTCAACGCTGATCCGAAGTGTATTGCCACTAAGGCCGCCGCTGAGGGTGGTGGCTACAAGATTAGCGGTACCAAGCTTTTTGTGCCTTATGCATCGGTTGCCGATCAAATACTGGTTGCAGCAAGAACCGATGGTAAGCCGGGTGATGAAAAAGGAATTACGATCTTTCTGGTCGATAGCAAAGCGGAAGGGATAACGCTCACGCCGCTGAAGACCATCGCTGCTGACAAGCAATTTGAGATGGTGCTCGATGGTGTCGATGTTGCTGCCGGTAATATTGTTGGTGCTCCGGGTGAAGGCCTTCAGATTCTCAAATCAACCTTGCTGAAAGCCACAGCAATGCAGTGTGCCCTGATGATTGGCGGGGCGCAGTACGAGATGGAAATTACCGCCGAATATGCCCGCACCAGGGTTCAGTTCGACAGGCCCATCGGGACTTTCCAGGCGGTGCAGCATAAAATGGCTGACATGTTCATCGATGCTACCGGTGCACGCTGGACGACCTATAAAGCGATCTGGGCTTTAAGCGAAGGGCTCCCCGCTGAAAAAGAGGTGGCGGTGGCCAAATCGTTTGCTAATATTGCCTGTCAGCGGATTTCCTTCGGTGCGCAGGGGATTCACGCGGGGGTTGGGGTGGATACCAATCACGACCTTCCTTTCTATTTCCGAAGGCAGAAAGCTTACGATCTTCAAATGGGAACCACCGGCCAGCAGTGGCAGGCCCTGGGATTGCCCGGCCAATGCCCGATCCAGTCCGGCG
>CAZDMY010000169.1:0-467 GCA_964506405.1 uncultured Dehalococcoidia bacterium
ATGGCCGGGGCGATCGTCATGGCCGAAGCATTACGCAGTGGGGTCCGCATCAAGCCTGTTGATAGCGAACACAGTGCCATCTGGCAGTGCCTGCAAGGAGAGAAATCTGAGATATCGCAGATCATTCTGACCGCATCAGGCGGGGCGTTTCGAGACCTGCCGGTAGAAGAACTGGCAAATGTCACGGCAGCCGAAGCCTTGAAGCATCCGACCTGGAGCATGGGGCCAAAGGTCACTGTCGATTCTGCCAGCCTGATGAACAAAGGCATGGAGGTCATCGAGGCCCATTGGCTTTTCGATGTTCCTTTCGATAGAATCAAAGTGATGGTTCATCCAGGCAGTATTATTCATTCCATGGTGGAATTTGCCGACGGTTCGGTTAAAGCGCAACTCGGGGTGCCCGATATGCGCCTGCCGATCCAGTATGCCCTCTCCCACCCGGATCGGTGGTCCAATTCAGAGAATCC
>CAZDMY010000169.1:477-5966 GCA_964506405.1 uncultured Dehalococcoidia bacterium
AAGAAGCGTGCTTCCGCTGTGCGCTGTCGGATGCGACCATGATTTGCCCCCGTTTCCATTCTCCATAGCGGAACCCCCGCCATGCCCTCCGTCACCCAAAATCGATTTCTCCAGCGTGAGTTCGCTCCAATTGTCACCTATCGATTTCGGAAGGTATCCCTGCTTGCGCCTCGCATACGAAGCAGGAGAAGCAGGAGGCACGCTGCCGGCGGTTTTGAGTGTCGCCGATGAAGTGGCGGTGGATTACTTCCTCAAGGGGAGGATCGGCTTTCTCGACATCCCCATGCTGCTGGAAGATGCGCTGGGCCGACATCGGCCGAAAGAGGACCCTTCAATCGATGATATCTTCGAAGCCGATGCCTGGGCCAGGGAAACGGCGATCAGGTGGTGCGAACAATGACCGCAGGCTGGGCAATCCTCTGGTTTGTGGTAAGCCTTTTCTTCCTGGTGTTCATCCACGAGATGGGGCATTTCCTTACGGCCAAGTGGCGCGGGGTTAAGGTTCTGGAGTTCGGGCTTGGCCTCCCGCCCCGGATCTGGGGCAAGCAGCGGGGCGAGACCATTTACTCTATCAATTGGGTCCCATTAGGTGGATTCTGTAAAATGCTCGGTGAGGAGGACCCTTCCGAGGAAGGCAGCCTTGCCAGCAAGGACCCCTGGAGCCGGCTGCTGGTCCTGAGTGCCGGGTCGCTGGTGATGCTCATTTTCCCGCTGCTCCTATTCAGTTTTATCTACATGGTGCCGCACGACGAAGTGGCCGGATTAGAAGGGGTAGAGGTCGTTCGGGTGGAGGAAAACACCCCGGCGGATCTGGCCGGTATCGAAAAAGGCGATGAGATCATCCGCATCGACGGTGTTGACATAAACAACATAGATCAGCTGAGTGATGAAGTTGATGATAACCTTGGAACGGAGATCACCCTGGTCGTTCTTCGCGACAAACAGGAGATCAGCCTGCAAATTACACCGCGGAAGGAATACCCTTCTGATCAGGGGCCGCTGGGGGTGGGCATAACGCCTGCCCGCCTGATCCGGGAAAGCGAGTGGTACCCGCCCTGGACGGCCATTGCCAAGGGGAGCCAGAAGACATGGGACATGATAGTAGCCATGAAAGACGGGATATCAGGGTTGATATCACGCGAGATACCATTTGAACTGGGAGGTCCGGTGGCTGCCGGGGATGTTACCGTAGAGATCGCCGAAAGGGGGGGATGGGAGGATCTCTTTTTCTGGGCCGGGGTGCTAAGTTTTAACCTGGGGATCGTTAACCTGCTGCCTATTCCGGCCCTGGACGGAGGGAGGATCGTTTTTGTTCTGATCGAAATGGTCGGCAGAGGAAGAAGGGTGTCTCCCAGGGTGGAGGGGATCATTCACCTGACCGGATTTATCCTGCTGATCGGATTCATCCTGTTTGTTACTTTCCAGGATATCGAGCGCATACTTTCCGGAGAGAGTCTTCTGGGCTGGTAACAGCATGATTCGAAGGCGCGTTTGCCGTCAGATTCAAGTAGGTAATTGCACAGTTGGGGGCAGTGCCCCGGTCAACGTGCAATCGATGACCAAGACCGATACCCGCAATGTGGCCGCGACGTGCGATCAGATCAATCAACTGGCAGATGCCGGATGTGAGATCGTACGCGTCGCCGTCCCGGATATGGAAGCCGCCGAAGCACTGGACCAAATAAAGAAGCAGTCACCGCTCCCCATTATCGCCGATATCCACTTCGATCACCGGCTGGCCCTCGCTGCTTTGGAGAATGGTGTAGACCAGGTCCGTTTCAATCCGGGTAACATCCAGCGGCCGGAGGATGTGTCGGCAATTGTGCAATCGGCCGGGGAAAGGCAGATACCGCTTCGCATTGGAGTGAACGCCGGCAGCCTGGAACACGAGCGCGGCAGAACGGATCTTGCCGAAAGAATGGCCGGTGCTGCACTGGAACAGGTCCGATTGCTGGAGAGCCTGGATTTTGATTTGATCGAGGTCTCGCTTAAAGCTTCGGATGTCATTACCACCATCGAGGCAAATAGGGCGATTGCCGGCAAGATGCCATATCCCCTGCATATTGGTATAACGGAGGCCGGTTTACCCTGGCGAGGTGGCATTTGCAGCGCAACCGGCCTGGGAGCGCTGCTCTACATGGGTATCGGGGATAGCATTCGTGTTTCGCTCACCACCCCCGATCCGTGTGAAGAGGTGGCGGCAGCGTGCGAAATTCTAAGATCCCTTGAGTTACGGAAATCCGGCCCCAGGCTGATAAGTTGCCCGACTTGTGGCCGTTGCGAGGCAAACGGTTTCTATGACCTGGCCGCCAGGGTCGAGGTGCATCTTCAACAGATAAACAAACCCGTTACCGTAGCCGTTATGGGGTGCGTGGTTAACGGGCCGGGTGAGGCGAAGGATGCCGATGTCGGGCTGGCCTGCGGCAAGGGCAAAGGGGTAATATTCGCCAAAGGTGAGAAGGTGCGCACCGTTCAGGAAAGCGATTTCTTTCAAGCGCTGATGGCCGAAGTGGATAAATTGTAAAGAGGCAATGTGCCGTACATGGCTTCAAACAATGATCTCCATAGTGGTAAACAAGAAACAGTAAATTTACCTCTCCCTTGAGGGAGAGGATTAAGGTGAGGGTGAAGCTGTTATATGGCTAGTGTCTCCATCTCCACGATGTGGAGTGTGAAATATGCAAAAATGGCCGGTTTCCTGAAAGATGTGCGCGAATTCGGATTCACTCACCTTGAACTCAGCAGCGCCCTGAAACCGGATACATTAAACTCCCTCCTCCAGGCCGAGGATTTGAAAGTATCCAGCGTTCATGCCCCATGCCCGAACTGGGATACCCCGGAAGGCCTGGCCGTAACGCTTTCTCTGAGTTCTTTGGCAGAAGGACAGCGACGGCTTGCCGTCGAAAACGTCAAGCAAACAGTGGATCTTGCGGTGCAGGTGCGTGCGCCTGCTGTGGTAGTCCATGCCGGATATGCCGAGATGGATCCGGAGATGGAACGGAACCTGCGTAAGCTGTGGACACAAAACGGAGCCAACCGGATGGAATCGGACGAGTTAAGAAGCCGGATGGGCCAGATTCGCAAGTTAGTCTCTTCCCCTCATGTTGATGCGGCCAGAGAGAGCCTGCTGGAGATTGCCGCTTATGCACGCCCGAAAGGGATACGAATAGCCCTGGAGAATCGGGCCCATTTCCATGAAATTCCGAATATTGATGAGATGATGGACATCCTTAGCGAATTCGATCCCCAGGCGATGGGATACTGGCATGATATCGGCCATGCAGAGATGCAATCGAGGCTGGGATTCACCCCTCATGAGGACTGGTTTGCGGCTCTGGGCCATCGATTGATCGGTGTGCATCTCCACGATGTTCGGGGGTTACACGATCATCATGCCCCGGGGATCGGCGAGATGAAGTGGGATATGATTGCACAGAATTTATCCGAAGATGTTATCCGCGTATGCGAAGTTGCCGAATGGAACGAACCCGCACATGCCCGGCAGACGGCGGCTTTTCTAAGAGAGAAAGGGATTATTTGAATCCGCTGCATACCCTTTATTCCAGTTTCGATATCCGCGAACCAAACCATAGACTATCAGCATTCGGCACTCGGTACCCATGCTTGCCTTCGTGTCATACCGGACAAGTCTGTCCTCGACCTGATTGGGGAATCCGGTATCCAGAGGGGCGGGGTGGTGAACCCCGAACCAGCCAACCATCAACCGGCAAACCAATCAACCCGGAACTATCAACTTCGAACCAAACAGAGCAAGTTTATAACTATGATTATTGACATGCTTTCTGGATCGACTCCCCCGGATACAGCTTGCTGAGGAAGTCCGGGCAAGGCAGGCAGAGAATATCATCCCGAACCAGCCGGTCCTTCCCACGATAGAGAAGGGTAACATGTGCTTCGGGATATTCCTTTTGAAAAGCTTTAAGCCCGCGCAGGTCGGATGGTATCACCCTGGCGCCATTCTTCACTTCGAGACCCCACATCTCCCGGGAGTTGTAAACCACAAAATCGACCTCAAGCCCGGCACGAGTTCTCCAGAAACCAAGCTCGCTATTATCTCCGGAATAGGCGCTCCAGGCCCGCAGGTGTTGAGCGACCAGTCCTTCAAGTGCCTGTCCCTGAATCTCCTCAGCCCGATCCAGAGGGCCTCTTAGACGCAGGGCGGTAAAGACACCGGAATCGAACAGGTAGAATTTGGGATGAGATGAGAGCGCCCGTTTGGCTCGGCGGGTAAAAACCGGAAGGCGGAAATCGAGGAGATTATCTTCGAGAATCGCTATATATGCTTCGACCATTTTTCTTTCGACCTCGCACTCTCGGGCGATATTGGTGATATTTAATACCGAAGCATGTGAGAAACTGACGGCTTCCAGAAAGCGCGAGAAATTCCCGATGTTGCGGACCAGGCCTTCCATTTGCACTTCCTCCCTCACATACAGGGCCGCATAGGAACGAAGGGTTTCCGTGGGGGTTTCAGATCCATATACGAGTGGTAGAAGACCGTTTACAACTGCATCGTCTAATCTAAATTGCCCACCAAGTTCTGAAGCCATAAAAGGGTGCATGGTAGTTACAAGTGCTCGGCCGGCCAGGAGATCCACACCGGATCTTTTCAGTTTTCTCGCACTGGAACCGGTAAGAATAAAGCGGTATCCCTGCTTTGCTTCGATAAGTCGATGTACAACTGTAAGCAGTTCGGGCACACGCTGGATTTCACCGATGATAAAGGTCTTCTCATTAGTCTTAGCCTGAACAACTTCCTCCAACCGCTCAGGTTTTGCAGAAAACGAACGCACATTTTCAGGGTCGAGAAGATCTATGTAATAAGCCCTGGGGAACTGATTCTTTACATAGGTTGATTTCCCGGTACCGCGCGGTCCGAAAAGGAAGAAACTGCCTTCAGGTGACATGAAATATCGGTCGATTAACTCCATATTGCGCCTCAAAATGGAAACATATCACCCATTATGCATAATCATGGCGGGTATGTCATTAGTTCTTAGTCGCCGGTCGAGAGTTGTGAGTCGTGAGTTATCAGTTATGAGTTGTCAGTCATTGGTAACTGGGAATTCCTTTGGCATTTGCAGGATGGCCTTCATCTATCTCCTCTCGGCGTTCGCTTTGTGTCATTCTGAACTTGGAGGCTGTGTCATAATTCACAAAATGCATGAAATTTACCAAATAATCGCTGGGATTACCGTTCGCCCTGAGTATATCGAAGGGTTCTTGCGAACGGCACATTCATACTTCCACCGGGCTCAGTACGAACGGTTCTTCCCCAAGTGACATTGTGGCATAGCCTGTAGATCGGGAATCTCACAGGCGGGGCTTCCAGCCCCGCTCTCCCCGGTACTCGGCGGTGGGTTGTAAGGGCGAATGTTTATTCGCCCCTACGGAAATCCCGGGAAGTAATGTCTATTCTTGGTTTTTAGAAATTCGTCCCCACACAGAGGACCGTAGGAACGCGTAAA
>CAZDMY010000170.1:0-5932 GCA_964506405.1 uncultured Dehalococcoidia bacterium
CCCGGCCAGAAACGCGCTACCAAAAGTCTGGCTGAATCCGGCAATGAGCCGGTAAGCACGGTAATATCACCGGGGTCTGCAATGAGAACGGAAAGCGGCTGATGAGCCGGGCGGTGTTTAATCCGGTAAATAAGGTTTACCGCCTCCTGGTTGAAGGCATCGGCACCCAGACCGTATACCGTATCCGTGGGGTAGGCCACAACCCCCCCGTTAATGAGAATTGATACAGCTCTATCGATCGTCTGATACATGATGGAATTGAATGAAAGCGGAAACTTGACTCCAGTATATCATGATGATAAGCTTGATTCACATTTATTGAGGTAGCGAATGCCCCCGGAACAAACGAGGCCAAAGGCCGCTGAGGAATCAGCGGTCGTTATCGATTTCGGATCCCAGTACAGTTGGCTGATCGCCCGCCGCGTAAGGGAATGCGGCGTGTACTCCGAGGTTGTCCCACATACCATCTCATGGAAAAAGGTCCAGAAACTCAACCCCAAATGCTTTATCCTTTCCGGCGGCCCGGCAGGGGTGTACGAAACCAATGCCCCGCTCGCCCCCAACTTTGTTTATGAGAGCGGATTGCCAATCCTGGGAATCTGCTACGGCATGCAGGTCCTGACCCATCAACTGGGAGGCCAGGTGGCCCCGGCGGAAAAGCGCGAATACGGACTGGCAATGTTGTACAAGACGGAGTCCAAAACTCCCCTGTTTGCCAGCCTGGAAGATGCCACCCCCGTATGGATGAGCCATGGCGATCGGATCCTGGAGATGCCACCAGGATTCACCAGTATCGGTTATACGGAAAACGCCCCGATCGCTGCGCTGGCTAACGAACCCCAGACAATTATCGGCATCCAGTTCCATCCCGAGGTAGTCCACACACCCCAGGGAAAAGAGATCCTGTCCAATTTCCTTTTCAAGGTATGTGATTTCAAAGGTACGTGGACTTCCAGGAACTTCGTCAAACAGCAGATCGAGCGAATTCGGCGAAAAGTCGGTAAGGGAAAGGTGATCTGCGCACTCTCCGGCGGTGTGGATTCCACTGTCGTTGCCACACTGCTCCACAAGGCGATCGGCGATCAATTGACTGCCATTTACGTCAACAATGGGCTTATGCGCCGGGAAGAGATCGAGCGTACCATCCGCACCTTCAAGAAGAATCTGAAGCTGGATGGAATCTATGTTGACGCCACCGATAGATTCCTGGAGAAGCTGCAGGGAGTGGTGGATCCGGAGCAAAAACGCCACATCATCGGCAATGAGTTTATTCGCGTATTCGAAGAAGAGGCAAACAAGATCGGCACCGTCGATTTTCTGGCCCAGGGTACTCTCTACCCGGACGTCATCGAGAGTACGGCCACCGTCAGCCGGGAGGCTTCAACGATCAAGACCCACCACAACGTGGGTGGTTTGCCCGATGTAATGAACCTCAAACTCATCGAACCCCTGCGTTATTTGTTCAAAGATGAGGTTCGAGAGGTAGGCGCGGAACTGGGGCTTCCCGAAGAAATGGTCTGGCGGCAGCCCTTCCCCGGCCCGGGCCTCGCCATCCGGATCATCGGTGAAGTAAACCGTGAACGCCTGGAGATGCTGCGCGCAGCCGACTGGATCGTCATGCAGGAAATCAAACGGGCCAAACTCTACCGACAACTGTGGCAGAGCTTTGCAGTGCTCACACCGCTGAAAAGCGTGGGCGTGATGGGCGACTATCGCACCTACAACTACGTGGTGGCCGTCCGGGCGGTAACCTCGGAAGATGCCATGACCGCCGACTGGGCCCGGCTCCCTTACGAAGTGCTGGCCGTCATTTCCAACCGGATCGTGAATGAGGTCCAGGGTGTCAACCGGGTGGTGTATGATATTTCCTCAAAACCACCCGCTACAATTGAATGGGAATAACCAATAGATATGAGGAGGAAAGAAATGAGAAAAACATTCAAATACTGGGGGATATCTTCGTTACTGGTGCTCTCCCTTGTGGTCGGGATAGCCGGATGCGGAGGAGATGATGGCGGGGGAGGTTCGGCGAACATCACCGGAGATGAACTGATGGAAAATGTGCTCCTTGCCGATGCCGATGTGGAAACGGTCAAATTCGATATGGATATGATAATGAAAATGGACGGGGACATGATGGGACAATCGTATGGCATGGATATGAGCATGAACGGCGAGGGTGTAATGGACAATGTCGAAAAGAAGATGAAGATGGAAATGGACATGAGCATGGACATGGATATGGGGGGCATGGGCGACATGGATATGGACATGGATATGGAAATGTATCTTATCGGCGACACGATGTACATGAAAATGAGCGAAATGATGGGAATGCCCGAGCAATGGATGAAAATGGACGCCGGCAATACCTGGGAAGACCAGGATATGGTGGCTCAGCAAACCGATTTACTGGAGCATGCCGATCTTTCCATTTCCAACGGGGGGAAAGTCAACGGAGAAGATACTTACAAAGTAGTAATAGTGCCTAAAGACTTGCGTTCACTCTACGAATCAATGGGAAGCTCACTGGGAATGACCGAAGGGCTGGGCACGGGTTTGCCTTCAGACATCGACATGGATGAATTTGAGGATATGATCAAGGATTTCTCCGTCACCCAATGGTACGCCAAAGATACTTACTTCCCCATGAAAGCGGAAATGGATATCACCATGGTGATGACCTCCGATGCCGCAGGCATGGAAGGTATGGGGGGGGATATGAACATGGAGATGGAGATGACGATCAATTTCAAGGATTACAACAAATCTGTTTCAATAGAACTGCCGAACGACGCCAGAAACGCTCCGGATATGGGCGGCTTAATGGATATGGGAGGCATGGGCTTCTAATCGCTTGTGAATTCGCATTTGGTTTCCAGATTAACTTATGAATGTACTGGTTGTGGGGAACGGGGCCAGAGAGCATACCCTGGCCTGGAAGATATCGCAGAGTCCAAAACTGGATAATCTGTACGCTGCTCCGGGGAATGCCGGTACAGCTACCATTGCCCATAATCTGCCAATCCCGGCAAGCGATGTTCCGGGACTTGTCCGGGCGGCTAAGGAAAACAGCATCGACCTGGTGATGGTTGGCCCCGAAGCCCCGCTGACCCTGGGCCTGGTCGATGCGCTCGATCAGGCCGGCATCGCCTCCTTCGGTCCGCAAATGGGCGCTGCCCGAATCGAGGGCAGCAAGGTTTTCGCCAAGGAACTGATGTTCAAACACGGCATTCCTTGCGCTCAAAGCGCTACCTTCACCTCGTTTGAAAAAGCCCGGGATTATGTTAACAAACAGCCACTCCCCCTGGTTATTAAGGCCGATGGACTCGCCGCCGGGAAGGGCGTGATAGTTGCCGGTTCGCACGAGCAGGCAATCCAGGCACTCGACGATATGATGCAGCAAAAGGCGTTCGGTGATGCAGGCAATCAAGTGCTCGTCGAAGAGTGCCTGATGGGGCGTGAAGCCAGCCTGCTTGTTTTCACCGATGGAGAAACGGCCGTCCCGATGGTCCCCGCCTGCGATTACAAGCGGGCGCTGGATGGCGACCGCGGACTGAATACCGGCGGGATGGGTAGTTACGCCCCCTCAGAGTTCTTCACCACACAACTTCAGGATACCGTTATGAAAACCGTTATGGAGCCGGCTATCGAGGCAATGGCCCGCGAAGGGCATCCGTTTAAGGGTGTTCTTTACGCCGGATTAATGATTACGGATCAAGGTCCTAAGGTACTTGAGTTCAACGCACGCTTCGGCGACCCCGAAACACAGGTCATTATGCCATTGCTCCAAACGGATCTTTTAGAAATCATGCAGGCGGTTATCGATAAGCGTCTGGCCAAAACGGTTGTTGAATGGAGCAGCGAAAAATGTGTCGGTGTGGTCCTGGCATCCGAAGGGTATCCGGAGAGCTACAAAAAGGGCTTTCCGATCCGTGGGCTCGACCGCGTTGCAGATGATGTCCTGGTCTTCCATGCCGGGACTGATAAGAATAAAGCCGGCGAAATTACTAATTCCGGCGGCCGGGTTCTCACTGTAGCCAGCAAAGGAACCACCTATTCGGCAGCCCGCGAAAAAGTGTATGAAAACATCTCGCGCATTACCTTCGAGGGTTGCTGGTACCGCAAAGATATTGGTATGATATAGAGTCCTTAAATGGAGGAGAATCATATGCCACTTGTCGGCGTCGTCATGGGCTCAAAATCCGATATCGAGAGAATGCAGCCTGCTCTGGATGTGTTGCAGCAACTCGGCATCGAATATGAAGTAAACATCATCTCCGCTCACCGTACCCCCGCAAAGGCTCAACAATACGCTCAAACTGCAAGGGACCGCGGAATCGAGGTACTCATTGCCGGAGCCGGCATGGCCGCGCATTTACCGGGAGTTATGGCAAGCTGGACCACGCTTCCCGTAATCGGTGTGCCGCTCTCGGCTGGCGAACTCAAAGGGGTGGACGCGCTGCTTTCCATCGTGCAAATGCCCCCGGGCATCCCGGTTGCCTGCGTGGCGGTCGGCTCGGCCGGTGCTAAGAACGCAGCCTTTCTGGCGGGTCAGATACTGGCAATCAAACACCAATCCATTCGCGATGCTTACGATCAGTATCGCCGGGATTTGGCGGAAGGGTAACCTATGATCGAACGATACTCCCAACCCGAGATGAAAAAGGTCTTCTCGGATGAAAACAAATTTGCCAGGTGGCTTGAAGTTGAAATCGCTGCCTGCGAAGCCTTCGCCGAGATCGGTGTAATCCCGTCTGAGGATATCACGAAACTGCAAAAGGCCTCGTGTAATCTCGATCGTATGAATGAAATCCTCAAGGTTACGCATCACGACGTGACCGCTTTCATCAAATCCGTAACCGAAGGGCTTGGTGAAGAGGGACGCTGGATACATTTCGGCCTGACCTCTTCGGATATTATCGACACTGCCACCAGCCTGCAGTTGGTTGAAGCTGCCGATCTGCTCGAAGCCGGATTGGAAGGGCTCATCTCAGAAGTCCGCAATAAGGCCATCGAACACAAACACACAATAATGATGGGAAGAACCCACGGCGTGCATGCGGAGCCGATCACATTCGGATTAAAAATGGCACTATGGTACGAGGAGCTTATCCGGCATCGGGAAAGGCTCCTGGCAGCGAAGCAAATGATCGCCGTCGGTAAAATATCCGGGGCTGTCGGAAGCCATGCCACCGTACCCCTGGAGGTGGAGGAGATTACCTGCCGGAACCTGGGATTGGAAGTGGCCAGGGTTTCGAGCCAGATCATCCAGCGGGACCGGCACGCCCAGTTCGTCACCACCCTGGCCCTGATAGCCGGTTCCCTGGAGAAGTTCGCCACCGAAATACGAGCGCTGCAGCGGACCGAAGTACTGGAGGCAGAGGAACCGTTCGAAGAAGGCCAGACAGGTTCATCCGCCATGCCGCATAAACGCAATCCCGAATTATGCGAACGCGTGTGCGGACTGGCTCGATTGATTCGGGGACATGCCCTGACATCGATGGAGAATATCGCACTCTGGCACGAGCGCGATATCAGCCATTCTTCGAATGAGCGCATGATCCTCCCCGATCCCTGCCTGGCACTGGATTACGTATTGCATATATTCACGTACGTGATGCGTGATTTGAACGTCTACCCGGAGAACATGCGCCACAACCTTGAAATAACACGCGGGTTGATCTTTTCCCAGAGGGTAATGACGGCCTTGATCGAAGACAAGAAGATGGATCGCCAGGATGCATATAAAATCGTCCAGCGCAACGCGATGAAATGCTGGAAGGAAGGCGGCCAGTATATCGATCTTTTGCTGGCGGATCCCGATATTCCGTTCACCTGCGACGAACTAAACGCAATCTTCGATTATTCTTATTACCTTAGAAACATCGATGCCATTCTAGCCAGAGCGGGCCTCTGATCAATCCTCTAA
>CAZDMY010000171.1:0-5912 GCA_964506405.1 uncultured Dehalococcoidia bacterium
TCCCGTAACGAGCGCAACCCTCGTCCTGTGTTATATTCTCACAGGAGACTGCCTCGCAAAACGGGGAGGAAGGTGGGGATGATGTCAAGTCAGCATGGCCCTTACGCCCAGGGCTACACACACGCTACAATGGGTGGTACAGAGGGAAGCCAAGGAGTGATCCGGAGCTGATCCCATAAAGCCACTCTCAGTTCGGATTGGAGGCTGCAACTCGCCTCCATGAAGTTGGAGCTGCTAGTAACCGCAGGTCAGCACACTGTGGTGAATACGTTCTCGGGCCTTGTACACACCGCCCGTCACGCCATGGAAGCTGGCAAAACCTGAAGTCGATGCGCTAACTTGTATGAGAAGCAGTCGCCGAAGGTTGGGCTAGTGACTGGGGCGAAGTCGTAACAAGGTAGCTGTACCGGAAGGTGTGGCTGGATCACCTCCTTTCAAGGGAGTCGGAGGGTAATAACCCTCGATTTCCAGGTCGGTCGGAGGTTTTTACAAGGCCTTCGTTCTTATTAAAGTAAACACTCTTCCTTCCACTATCCAGGGGTTAAGGTGTAGTTTTGCAGCTTTCATAATGCTTCCTGGAATTTAGTTAGTATTGCGGGCGATTAGCTCAGTCGGTTAGAGCGCAGTCCTGATAAGACTGAGGTCCCTGGTTCGAATCCAGGATCGCCCACCATTTAACAATTCTTTCAATCAGGAAACTCATGACGACCGCAACTACGCCGAAGTGGCGGAATGGCAGACGCGCTGCGTTCAGGGCGCAGTGTCCTCACGGACGTGTGGGTTCAACTCCCACCTTCGGCACCAATTCCTATGTTAAAATAAAGTATTGTTCCATATCACGCGCCTGTAGCTCAGCAGGATAGAGCGCAGCCCTGCGGAGGCTGAGGTCGTGGGTTCGAATCCCGCCAGGCGTACCATCCGGGCGGTTAGCTCAGTTGGCTAGAGCGTCAGTTTTACACACTGAAGGCCAGAGGTTCGAGTCCTCTACCGCCCACCATACTGTACAATTGGCAGAACTTCTAAGTTGGTCATTGATTCGTTCATTTCGACTTGCCGTTCTTCATCTTGATGGCTTAATGGTTCTTCACAATGGTCGAATAGCTTTTTATTAAAGATAATAAACGAACTAACTTAAGTTAGGTTCTTATACGATATGGCAGGTAGTGGTCTGCGACCGCAACTACTTTACAATATGCCAGTGGCTGTGACGTAATTTGTCGACATCATGACAATGGGCACTAGACATGTATTTATGGGCAGCCGGTTGGCTTCCTGCTTAAGACCCGAAGAGTTCGATAGACCAGCATTTCATGATATTGGTATTTAGGAATGAATACACAGGCAAAGAACCCCTCGTCAGAATGAGGGTATTGTAGCATTATAGAACTAATTCAGTGCTTGGGCCACAATTTCCGAAACATCAAGAACCTGGATATTGTGATCAGCATCTTTGTCCTTCAATCCATCTTCAAACATGGTCAAACAGTAGGGACAACACACGCAGATTGTTTTCGGATTTTTGCTCAACGCTTCTTCAGTGCGAGCCACGTTGATATTTTGATTTCCGGGACTTTCCTCCATCCACATGCGTCCTCCACCAGCACCGCAACAAAACGATTGATCCAGATGGTGCTCCATCTCAATTGGGGCTAGTCCGGCGGATTTTGTAAGAGCTTCCCTTGGCGCCTGGTAGATTTCATTATAGCGTCCCAGATAGCAGGAATCGTGGAAAACAACATTACCTAAATCATTGATGCCCGGGTTCAAATCAACCTTGCCGGACCGGATGAGGTTGTTGATCAGCTCGGAATGGTGGATGACTTCTAAATCAAACCCGTACTGGCGATAGTCATTTTTCAAAGTACTGAAGCAATGTGGACACTGGGTGATGATCTTCTTAACTCCCTTTTCCTCAAAAAGTGCTATGTTATCCCTGACCATCTGATCGAAAACGTACTCGTTACCCAGTCGGCGCAGGCTGTCTCCGCAGCACAATTCATCCCGGCCCAGAATTCCCCAGGAGATCCCAGCGGCGTCAAGTATCCTTGCAGTGGAAAGGGTTACTCGTCGGGCGCGGGAATCGAGAGCTCCGGCACAGCCGACGTAAAACAGGTATTCAGTTTGACCGTAGACAAAAGTTTTGACTTCGATATCGGCCGCCCATTTGGTGCGTTCCGTTGGGGCAAATCCCCAGGGATTGGAACGCTGCTCCATGTTTTCGAAGAAGGTCCGCAATTCTTCGGGGAATTTGGCGTGCATTTCTACCAGATGTCGCCGCATATCGACAATTCGCGGGACGTGCTCTATGAACACGGGGCATACCTCCATACAGGCACCGCAGGTCGTGCATGCCCAGAGTACCTCCTCTGAAATGCTTCCCTCATGGTTGTTGCCGATTAATGGCAGGGAAGATTGCTTTGCGGTCCCGTTTTTCAGCAGATTAACCTTGATATCGTGAATAACGAGTCGCGGATTCAGTTTCTTTCCAGTTGAAGTGGCCGGGCAGATATCGGTGCAGCGTCCGCACTCGGTGCAGGAGTAGGAATCGAAAAGTCCTTTCCATGGGAACTGATTGATCAGACCTACGCCGAAATCGTTGCCCTTGGTGAATTCTTCGCGAGATTGCGTATTTACCTTTTCAAGGCTTTTAAAGAAGCAGTTGGGAATGGCAGTGAGAACGTGCATATGCTTACTGTAAGGCAGGTAATTAAGGAAGCCGAGAAGCACGATAGCATGAATCCACCAGAAGATTTCAGCCCACATATCAAGCTTATCCGAAGATGCACTATCGAGAAACAAAGAGGCAACTGCATTGGAGATAGGCATGTAGTCATCGGCAACCTCAGCTCCATTGGCGATTTCGGTAGCATGCAAACCAAGAAACGCGATCATTAGCAAGGCTACCATCGAAAGGATGAAAAATGCATCTCGGCTTTTGGCATCGATATATGATGGCGGAAATAGGAGTCTGCGTCCCAGCGCTATGATCACGGCGATTAATGCTAGAATTGAAACAATATCAAAAATGGCAGCTAAAGCATGATATGGTACCTCCGGCAGTTTTGATAGGGTAATTTGATCAGGGAAAAGACCATGCAACAGAAACTCAACGTTGGCAATCATTAGAACGATGAAACACCAGAACAAAACAAAATGATTGATACCGAAAGTACGTTTGATAACTCGTCTTTGCCCAAAAGCAAAAAACAACATATTCCATATACGTTGTCCAATAGCATCGAAGCGGTGATCGGGCTTTCCCAGAGCGATCAAACGAAATCGCCGATAAACACTGTATAAAAAAAATAGTATGGCGGCTGCAAAAATAAGAGCAAATACAGTTACATTTGGTGACATAGTTAAACTACAACCGCCTTTTCAGATCGCAATTCTTTAATACGTTTGGTAAACAGTGGAATGATCTTCGTGGCATCACCAACAATGCCGTACGTAGCTACCTCGAAGATAGGCGCTCTCGGGTCCTGATTGATCGCTACAATTACATCGGATTCCTGCATGCCAACCAGGTGCTGAATTGCTCCACTAATACCGCAGGCGATGTAGATGCTGGGTCGAACGGTCTTGCCAGTTTGCCCGACTTGCCGTTCCTGGGACATCCATCCAGCTTCAACCACCGCACGCGAACAGGATACTACCCCACCCAATTCATCCGCCAACTCTTCGAGCATTCTAAAATTGTCGGCACCACACATCCCCCTCCCGCCGGAAACCAATACTTGTGCTGTAGATACATCGACGGTTTCAGTGCTTTGAGAGTTCCTGATAATCTCCAGTACCTTTGTTGTAAAGTCCTCTTCTTTAGCTTCAAATGATTCGCGGATGATCTCACCATTTCTGGATAAATCTTTCGCCGGTAATGGCATGACATGCGGCCTGACTGTGGACATCTGAGGTCTCGTCTTCTCGGTCATAATAGTCGCCATAATATTACCGCCAAAAGCCGGACGGGTTTGCATTAAGAAACCTTTTTCGTCTACGTCCAGTCCTGTGCAATCGGCAGTGAGGCCGGTGGCCAGTACTGTAGCGACGGCACCTGCCAGATCCCTACCCAATGTGGTAGCTCCAAAAAGGACTATTTCCGGTTTGTATTTTTCAATCAAACAGCAGTTTGCTTTGTAATAAGGCTCGGTTCGATAGTATTCAAAAATCGGATCATCTATCAGGTACACTTTTGATGCACCATACGAGAACGATTCCTGGCAAAGATGCTCCACATTATGTCCGATAACCACAGCGCACAGTTCTACCCCCAGTTTTTTTGCCAGTTCAGCCCCCGAACCCATAAGCTCCCAGGAAACTTCCGCAGCGATTCCTTCGGTGTGCTCAATAAATACCCAAACTCCTTTGTATTCCTTAAGTTTGGCTAAGGATTCATCTTCCTCCGTATCCCCGATTTCTTCAGTATCTGCTTTATTAGCTGCCAGTTCTTCCAGGAGTTTTAATTCCTCAGGCGTAAAATACATCTCGAGGGCTTCGGCTGGGCAGACTCTAACGCACTTGCGGCAACCGATACACTTTGTTGTATCGATGATCGGTTCACCCTGATCATTCATTTCAATTGCATTGACTTTGTTGCAGGCACTCTGGCAGCGGGCACCACAGGCAATACATTTGCCTTCAATTAGCTGCGCTATGCCGCGTGGTTTCTTTACTTTTTTATCATCAGCCATGTTTTTATGGGTGCCATGCCTTCAAATTTGAAGCAGGTCTTTTTCCACGAGTTTACCTACCAGTAATTGTGCAGCCCTTTCAGGATCCTCGGTGCCGTTACCCAATATCTCCCCTTTATCTCTTTTAGGAGAGAAGATTTTACGAACCTGAGTTGCAGATCCATTGAGTCCAATCGTCTCGGTATCCAGACCCATTTTCTGGTTGTCCCATAAAACAATTGCTGCATCTTTGGCCATGAGCCTCATTGGAACTGTCGGATAACGAGGATGGTTTATCGACCGGTCCACCGAAATAAGTGTCGGTAGCGACGATTCTACAATTTCATGCCGACCTTCAAGTTTACGCCGGACTTTGATTCTTTTGGATTGCACATTGATATCCTGTATCTGGTCCACCAGGGTCAATTGAGAATATCCCAGGCGGGTGGCGATTCCCGGCCCAACTTGGGCCGTATCTCCGTCAATTGTTTGCTTACCGCAAATCACCAACGCTATCTCTTCTGTTAGGGATAATTGGTTGATGGCTTCAGCTAGAACTTTACTGGTGGCCAGTGTATCGGCGCCACCAAAAGCACGATCACTGAGAAGGATAGCATCATCTGCTCCCAGGGCCATCGCTTTCTTAAGGGTGATTTCTGTGTTCGGCGGGCCCATCGAAATCACCGTAACCTTAAAACCGTAATGATCCTTGAGCCGTAGGCTTTCTTCCAGTGCATGAATATCGAAAGGGTTGATAATAAAGGGAACACCTTCCCTGATAAGGGTTCCGGTTTCAGGATCGACTGAAACTTGTGTAGTATCTGGAACCTGTTTGACACAAGCAATAACCAGCACTAATATCACCTTGTGTAGATATGGTTTCTATCTAAATGATATCTGATATATAGCACTTTGTCTATCGTTTTAGTGATCTTATAGTCGATTCACAGCAGTTACGAATTGGATGGTTTCAAACCAAAACTATACACTGGTAAGAGGGGGCTAATTGACGATTTGTTGCCACGAATATTGGATTCAGTATTCTTTCTCATAGATGAGTGCCAAGCGATAGACCGCTCGGACTCTTTGGCTGAGAGTTCAAGCAAGAACGCATTAGTGGGATGCCACAAAAATACAGAAATTGGAGAACCTGGCCTGGCCGAAGAGGAACGACAGCCAGAAATCGATAATCGGGATAGGGAGGAGCCTCACGGCTCCTCTCCTCCCACACCACCGGGCATA
>CAZDMY010000172.1:0-5870 GCA_964506405.1 uncultured Dehalococcoidia bacterium
AATGGACCAGCGCACTACGCGAGGGACAACTGTATTGCTACGTTGGGGCCCTTAATAGAAAGCCTCCCACGCTTCCGACTCCCTGTTGCAGTTCTAACGCGCTTTCTATCCGTTTTTATCCGATGCTTATATCTGGTGCAAATGTCCACCATCTGGGGACCATCGACACTGCTGATTACACCTACGCTGCGCTCTCTAATCTGACTTCGTATTCTGGATAATGTAATCTCATCCTGCTTGAAAACCGTGGAGCGTACACCAATTTGTGGCCATAGGTGCGCATCGCTGCCTGCAACCATCGGTAACCCGATTTCATTTGCTGCATATTCCACCTGGTCTTCTATACCAAAGTCTTTTCCGTTGATTTCAAGAGCCTGCAATTGCTTAACCTGGCCTACCGGATAGCTCATAACGCCCCCGTTCGGCCGAAAAGGGTGGGCTCCAATGAGAATGAGGTCTTCGGGGGCATTGCTTAATACCTCGGCAAGGGTCGGCCGATAACCTTTGTTGATCTCGAGGCGCTTGTCGATCTGCCATATCGCTTCGGGTTCTCCCAGAGCTACTACATGCCCTGCTTCACCGAGCGATATTTCGGCCCCATTTATAATACGAAAATGCGCATCGACGAAATATATCCCCCGATCATAAGGAAATCGCTCCTTTAAAGAGCGATATGTTTTCCAGTAGTGCCTGGCGTTGAGATGTTCGGTGAGGGCAAACCCATTCAACCCTCGCTTCCTGGCCTGGTTGATCATAAGCTCCAGATCAACCATCCGAAACGGTATTGTTTTGGATAGCATTGCGTGGACGTGTAAATCCAGCCTTATATCCGGCATTGTTTGATTTCAGAGTAACACATTTTCATTAACGAATATTCAACGTCATGTTAATGAATTGTTAACAATAGGGATCGCATCAGCACAAACTACAGGGAATAAGTCATGTCCCAATTAGCATGGATATGCGGATTGGTCTTCACTCTTGAAGAGGGGGATTCAGATGCACGGATGGCTCGACGACACATTTCTGTGTTTTCCGTTTGATGCGGGTCTTTGCGCCCAAAGTGACGCATTTCTACGACGAAGGTTCCGTGTACATGGTTAGGCATGACCACATACGCATCGGTCTCTATTCCGGGGTAATGCGGCAGGATTTTACATCAGACGGTTTATATAGTCATACCCGCGTCAATTGAGTCCATACGGGCGGGTTTGGAACCCGCCCCTACGATTTGGCCCAAAATGGGGAAACGGCGATGATGGATATCAGGGTTGTATTCCATGTTATTTCTCATGGAATTGGCTGTTGCGCTGACGTTGGGGCGAATGAGTATTCGCCCTTACGCCTTTGCGTCTTTTTTTTTGTTTGTTTTGCCGGGGTCTTCCCACTATTGGTTGCTCCTTCCTTTCTTCATTGGAGGCAGAGCCTCCGGTTGGCGCTCCCAGTGGGACGCTGGGAGCGAGCTATTTCTCCTCCTGTTTCCCAAAGTCCCTTTCTATGGCCAACCGTTCCAACTCGTCAAGTGCTCTTAGATCGCTCATATCTCCGCTGAGAAGTTTGTCACCATGACTCCGGAGGGTTTGTGCCAACTCCTTCACTTCTTGTTCAAGTGATTCAGCTGTGGATGGAGAACGGTACTCCTCTCTAGTATCACCATGTAATTCCGAAAGCATGTCTATTCCATATGAGGGTCTTTCCGGTCTGGCCAACTCCTGTATGCCTAAGTCTAACTCGTAGCTAGGTTCTCCCTGATAATACACCGCGATCATTATTAAGGGATTCCCATATTTTACGAATGGATACTCCCTCGACACTTCACTAAAACCAAACTCGCTCTCCAAATAGTGGAAGTGTCGTTCAGTTATATCTGCAAATTGTTCCCATAGTCGCATGATTCTCGCCTCTCTCACACTACATTGGCGGTACCCACCAGCCGTTCTGGTACTTCCATCCGGCGTTGCGCAGCATTTGTCTTTCAGCATTAAGGTACCGGCTTGTCCTGTCATAGTAACTCGTAGCATCACGTATCGGCTTGTTAAACTCCATCACCTTCCCTAGTTTCGCCTGATTGATGGCCCAATTACCTTCGAATCCCAACGTTTTTCGAACATCTAGCCAACCCAAAGTGTACTCACCCGGACGAAGAGCGCCAACTTCTGAAAGATGTCGTGATCGGCCGATCACCAATCCAGATGCTCCCTTGGCATCGGGCATTTGTTTCATGAAATCTAATTCAAGTTGTATCCCATCATCCACAAAAGCGGAATTCCGCATGGCCTTGTTGTGGACCAGCACACCCGCCTCGGAGACGGCATAGGTGTGCTGCTCGCCGACGCCAATGTTGTAGACGGTGGTATCGAGGTCCTCTATTGCAAGTCCGGTAATGCAGGCCCGGCCGCTAGTCAGCAGGAGTTCGTCGCCAACACGCAGGTCGCGGGCCTCCACCCATCGGCCGGTTTCGGTCATGGCCTTTTCATATATGTAGATATCCTCCGGCCACGCCCGGTCGGCGAGGTCATCCCCGGCAACCACCCAAAACGGGTGATTCCCGGTGGCGACTATCTCGCTGCCCGCCACATCGATGGTGATGATATCGCCGGAGTAATTGTGTTCAAACGTCTCGGAGACCGTTTCAAGCTGCCACTTCCCGGATTCGGTATCGTAGCTCCAGACCTGGTCGCCGGCCTGCATATCCTCAATCGGTTTCTCGCCGTTTTCAGTCTTGACCAGGGTTCCTTTGAGGAAACAAATGCCCGTAAATTTGGAAGGGAGGTTGTCCGCTCCCCTGACCACATCGCTACTACCCAGGTGGTCTATGGGACCATCGTCCCGGCAGACGTCGGTGCCGTCATCAGCAGATACCGCCGAAGGGATACCTGCCAGCAGCACCAGCGCCATAAGTAATACGCTTATTGCCAAATGTAATGGTTTTCCGTTTTTAAGCCGGTCTCTGGTATTCATAATACCTGTCATCCTGCCATTGCAGCGGATTATTTCTGATGTATTCCGATATTTGTTGGTATGATTCATCATCACGGATGATGTGTTCGTAATAATTGCGTTGCCAAACGGGTGTCCCGGTTGTATCTTTCAATTGATTGATGCGTTTTGCGGAAAACGTTTTCAATTGGCGCACAATTTCAGGTATTGACGCCCGTTTCCCGACCATCCCACCCGTAGGGGCAGGTTCCAAACCTGCCCTGGGTTCCAAACCTGCCCTTTTTGGTCCAGTACCGGAAACAACATTTTGATCGATCGATGTTTCATCACCAACAGTTTCAATAATCCCGTGAATGTGATTGGGCATCACCACGAATTCATGTAATCGGATACCCAACACATGATTAACGAGATCAAACCACGTTTGTTCGACAATCTCGCCGTTCTCGTTTAAAACTATCTCTGGTGTGTCCATAACCAGGGCAGGTTTGGAACCTGCCCCTACACGGGTGTTGGGGACGGGTTTGGAACCCGCCCCTACGATTATGGGTAACCGGTCATGGGTGCAGGCGGTGATAAAACACCATCCCGCCTGGGAATAATCGTATCCCTTCAACCGGATGGAACGGCGGTGGCGGATATCAGGATTGTATTTCATGTTGTTTCTCAATTGCGTCCTTTGTTTTCATGATCCGTTTTTCTTTCTTATGTCATTGCGGACTTGATCCGCAATCCACGCGGTTGCCTAAGACCACCCTGCATCCGGGCAGGCACAGGGGCCTGAATTAGGATTAGGGCAGGCGCGGGGGCCTGCCCCTACGGGTTTATCAGGGGAAGAAGGGGAAGTCGGAGATTTTGTACTGGTTTCACCACAAGCGCAGTAACTAATTATCAAAGCTGATATTAATACAACTGATGCAATCATTACCAAGTACTTCATCTTCTTTAATACTTCCAGATTCTTCATAATCTTACCTATCCCAAATTGTTGGTCATTGTGCGGTTTAGTCATGAAGTGTGTCTTAATAACTGACCATAGCAGTATGAACAGGCAAAATACTCGCCAGCAGACACACCACAAGAACAAATTACGGTTCGCATATCAATGGCCGCCATTCTTGCTGTATTCGAGCTAAATCTTTTACGTCAGCGATAGCTTCATGAATCCCTAAGAAATCATTTGATGTCCGCTTGGACTCACTATAACTATATTGGCAACCGTCAACAGTTATATGAAATGAAAGTGTGGTTTCATATAGACTCTGCGAATCGAAATCGTCTGGCCCCGCAATCTGAACAGCATTGGAGATGGCTGCTAGCATGATGTATACATCAACAGCTGATAAGTATTCGTTCCGGGTATCCATTATTAGCTCAGCTTCTTCAGGATGTTTTTCCCATAGTAGTGTTTTAACAATACTTATCACAGCATCATCCTCATTCCACCATCGTGAAGTCAGAGCAAATATTGATCCGTCCAGTTTATCCCAAAGATTTTCTTCTTCAATAAGATTGAGATTGGTAATATGACTACCCGTACCAACGAATCTGGCATTACCACCTGCTGATCGATATTCGTCAATATATTGATTCATAAAAGTTGGAATAAGAACATAGTCACAGCTTATCAATTTCGAAACAGGACCATAATACTCAATAGGAAATGACCATAAGTCGACCCAAGAAGTCGCAACTAATACAAATTGCTGTGAATTCGCCTCTATGTATTGTTCAACTCCACTTGTGATTGCCTTACCATAAGGATCGGGAATAGATGCACAACCAAATCTAGCCTTCCTATCATTGGGGAAATCATAGTCGTTCTCGGCGATCCATTTTAAAAGTGTGTAAGCCTCATATGTGGGAAGCGTACCCAGTCCAAACACATACCCAGGCGGGGTAACTGCTTCTTTCGTTGGCGCGAGGGTAAAAAGTACCAGTTTATCTTCTTCAAGGAAATCCTTGAGTGTTATAGCTGTATGGGCAAAAGAAGTAAAAAACAGGTCCGCGCCATTTTCCTTCAGCCATTCATATCCTTCTATATCCAATGCAGGGTCATATTGAGTGTCATAGGAAATGACTTTTAACTGAATGCCAGGAATCAAGTTTTGCTCATTATAATAGCTAACCATATCTTCAAGAGCCATATCTATGATGCGGTTTGATTCGGATGCGACACCACTTTTATCGGTCAGGTTTCCTATTGTGACTACTACGGGTTTATCAGGGGAAGAAGGGGAAGTCGGAGATTTTGTACTGGTTTCCTCACAAGCGCAGTAACTAATTATCAAAGCTGATATTAATACAACTGCTGCAATCATTACCAACCACTTCATCTGTTTTAATACTTGCAGATTCTTCATAATCTTACCTATCCCAAATTGTTGGTCATTTTGCGGTTTAGTCATGAAGTGTGTCTTAATAACTGACCATAGCAGTACGAACAGGCAAAATACTCACCAGCAGACACACCACCAGAACAACGGCCAAAACTGATCTGAATTTCATGACATACCTCCGTAAATGGATATTCTTACCTGTTAGATTGTTATCTTCCGAAAAGGAATATTCGAGGAAATAGCAGGATCTGTGGGTACAAATACCGCCCGGCACCACCCGGCACCGGACTTTCCCCCTATCGTTTCGGAAACACATTTTTCCAAATCTTAACAAGAATTAATTCCCGTTGTCAAGACGTATTAATGAATGTTGATGAATGCAGTTTATGTAATATTCATAAATCAACTTGGTAAGAGCTTCTACAGAAATAACAGCGTGATTTTCAAAAAACAAACATTTCTGAAAAGGTGCAAATTTTCCCCCGGGGCAGCATTGCCGGTATCACTGCTTTGCCACTGATAGCCTGAGGAGCTAAGAATCAAAAAAGGTTTGGGGATAATCACTGTTATACGACACTTTTATTTTCTAAT
>CAZDMY010000173.1:0-5852 GCA_964506405.1 uncultured Dehalococcoidia bacterium
TTTCTTCCACCTGAAGGCCGGGAATGGCATTCAGAAGATTCCTGGGCGGGTCATAAACGCCGTTCGTACCCTTTCGCCGAGGTTTGGGTGGATCGAATATCCCGAACTTGCCGCGTTTTCCTTCCCAGTGCGTCCAAGGCTCGCTCATCCTTCCCAAACGGCATGGGTCCTGATAGGTCACTCTCATATTGACCGGCTTGGTGAATTTGATCTTACGATCCTGCATTTGAATATCCATGAATTCTGTAAGGTGAAGTACCTCAAACCCGAGATCGGAAGTGGATTTACCAAGTAGTTTCGGATAGATTACCTTAAGTGTCTGGTAACATTCGGCGCAACTGGCGATAACGGTCTTAGCGCCCGAATTTTTAATCGCTTCCAGGTTATGTTCAGCCATTTCTCTGGCCTGATCTACCAATCCGACACTATACAGCGGATTTCCACAGCACCATTCTTCTTCTCCAAGGGTCATGTAATCGGTACCGGTTGCCTGGAGCAACCTGGCTGTGGCCTGGGCGATCTTCTGTTGTTTGAACGAGGAATTACATCCGACGAAATAAAGTACATCCGCTCTCTCAACCGGTTGAGCTTCTTTTGGAACCCATTTCGCCCTTCCTTTGTTTGTGGCCCCGTAACGGTTTTTACTTTTGGCTATCTTATCTGCGACTTTTTTATGTTCCGGCATCGGTCCTTTGCCATCTTCAACCGCTTTCTGCCTTAACCATTCGAGTACCTGTGAAGGCTCCAGGCCCACGTTTCGCAGGCATTTCACGTCACATGCGCCGCAGAGTTGACAGGTATATATCTCCTCAAGTATCTTTGGTGTTATGTCAATGCGGCCCTCAAATATTGCCAGCGCGATGTCATAGCGTCCATTGGCCGCATAAGCATCAAACAGATAGCGGGCATTACTGGGGCACAACTTGGAAAACCTCAGGCTCTGCATCCATATGAAATCCACCCACTTACAGTTGGTGCAACGAATGCAATTCTGAGCATCCCATTTATATGTTTCGAAATCGATTAACATCTCGCATAACCTCCCTTAGAAACAGAGCCTGCCCGGATTCATGATATTGTTGGGGTCAATAACACCCTTGGTTTTCTTTAGCATCATGGTGTAACCG
Organism: uncultured Dehalococcoidia bacterium; assembly: GCA_964506405.1. Classification (GTDB taxonomy): domain Bacteria; phylum Chloroflexota; class Dehalococcoidia; order SZUA-161; family SpSt-899; genus JBGLNL01. The sequence goes on from CAZDMY010000173.1 coordinate 1,128, forward strand.
CTGGCACGTGGATAAACCAGGTCCGCCAGTATGCCATACGGCCTGGAATAGAAAGCACCCAGGTTCAGCGCCATCCTGGCAGCTTCGCTGTAAAGCTCAGTGATCCGGGCCACATCGTAAGTGTCTTCCCGATCATAGAAGAAACTGAACTCGCACTGGCAGGCACGGCTGGATTCAATCGGCTGAATGTAGCAACCAATCTCGCTCGCCGGGTAATCGTACAGTGCGGCGATATCCATAATGGCATTCACAAAGGTGGAGGTTTTATCCAGCGTCGTCAGGAACAAGAGGTCCTGGCATTCTCCTTTCGGCACCCATTTCCAGTATTTCTTCTCTTTTGGCCATGCACTTCGGATCATATTCACCAAATCCCGTTCAAGCCCCGGCAGCCCGGGAATTGATGTCCTTATGTTCGCCAGGGATAGTTCCGCCGCCAGTTCGTACAGCGTTTCCTCTTCATATTCGATGCGTTCAAGCGGTCGGATCGGCGCTCCTGAACAAACCAGAATCAACGTCCAGGGAGCGAGTATTCCTTTCATTTTTTCCAGCTTCTTTGCCTTGCCCTCTGAAAGTATGGCTGCCAGGTCCATCCTGTTTAGCATCAGGAATTCGTACCCAATGACTTTGCGTCCAACGCGATACATAAGCTCAACAGCCTCGCTCAGGTCATCGAATTCCATAAAGAAAGTCTTGTTTACCTGGGGCAAAATCTCGATCTTGATATTGGCCCAGGTCAATATCCCGAACGTACCCTGCGCTCCCTGGAACATCCGCCACCAGTCGAGTCCGGGTCCGTGCGGAAAAGCGCCTCTCGCTATACTTCCGGTATCCTCTCCGATACCTGCCGCAGCGGCACCGGTTCGAAAAATCTCACCCCTGGGCCAGACGACCTCGGTGGTAAGCAGTGGTTCATCAAATTCGAATCGTGGTATGAGGATACGCTCCCTTTCCAGATGACTGGTTAGTACCGATTTCTGCGCATGGGGCAAGAGTGAAAAGAGCGGCATGTACCCTTTTTTGGCCAGAATAGTCTGAAGTTGCGACCAGGTGACCCCGGGTTCAATGCGTGCCTTGCGGTTGTGCTCATCAACATATAGTACTCTGTTCATTCTCCCCATATCCACCATAATTCCACCGAGATTAGCGATAGCACCGCCATTAAAATGAACACTTGAACTGCTGGGAATGAGCGGAGTACTGGTTTCGTTGGCAAGCTGCACAATCTTCAGAATCTCTTCAGCGGTCTGCGGACGCGCCACATAATTCGGCAGCCGGGCAGGACACAGGCTATGATCCCGGGAATACCGGGCCAGTTCTTTCGGGTCATCTGAGACATTTTCGCTACCGACGATTTTTTCCAGGTTTTCTTTAATCGCCATACATACAACCTCCAATTATACTTTTTATTCCTGGTTTCCCCTGATATTACCGAGCAGGTTTTCCAGTGTAGCGGCATCGACTTTACTACGAGCATAAACAACCATCTTTTCATGGCTGGAGTCGATGATCACGATTCTGTCGGGATAATCTTCTTCGCTCTTAAACTTATCTTGTGCTTCATCTATCGCATCGCGGTCAAAAACCACGATCCGGGGATTGACATCCGCCATCATGATGGCCGCCGTCGCTTCGTTCGGAGCGGTAACCACCTCTCCGGAACCGGCGTTTTCGATAATGAGCTTCAATCCTTGAGAAACCAGTTGTTGTTCGGATATCACTAAAACACGTGGTACATCCATACCTGTTAACCCTTGCTTTCAACCATACCAATATACCAGGTAGTCGGTATAGACCCCGTTGGTAGGGTTTTTCAACTAAAGTATCAGGTATCGGACACTCCGCATGTACCAATACGAACCGCCGTCAGTATTTGGCTTGCCTTTCGGGTGCGTTCAGTTGTAAAATCAATACACGGCTTCGAATGGAACAGGTAAGGGCATGCAACCGAACAAGATAAAGGTAATGCTGGTTGACCGGAGGGAGATCCTTCGGGAAGGCCTTACCGCTATCCTTCAACGAGATCCCGGCATCGAAGTCGTCGCCAAGTTTGGTTCAGGCGAAGATGCTATAGATCAGGTAAGCATTATACGTCCAGATATCGTCATCACCGAAGCCGATATGCCGGAGGATGTTTACACTAAATTGACTCGACGGATCAAAGAGGTGCCTCCCCAGACAAAGATCATTGTATTTACACATACCGAGCAGCAATCAGCCCTCGTTCGTGCGCTCCGGCTGGGAGCCAGAGCGTATTTGTCCAAACACATCGGCGTAGACGACCTGATCAGCTCCGTCCATCGGGTTCATGCCGGTGAAGTAATTATCTCAGCTCCGATGGCCGCAAAAATGCTTGATGAATTCGTTCTGCTTGAGAAGAAAAAGGATGCCGGGCAGGCGGATCAGGAGACGAACCTGAGTAAACGGGAGCTGGAAGTCCTGCAACTGGTTGCCAGCGGTACGACCAACAAGGAAATAGCCAACGAGCTTTTTATCAGCGAGAACACGGTGAAAGGGCACCTGAGCCGCATACTGGAAAAGATGAATGTCCGAAACCGGCAGCAGGCTGTAGTCATGGCAATGGAGAAGGGCATAATCAAGAAAGCGACACATGTAAAGTAATCAGGCCGGATGTAATAACAATACCAACACCACCCCAAAAATCCGCCGCCTTTGGTGATTTTCTGGCTTCAGAAGGCGATTTCCCCAGCAATTAGCGGCATGAATGCAGCAACAGGACCACTGAATATTCAGAAAAACGCGCTATAACCCTGGTTACCTGGGGGTACTGTACGGGATTATCCGCCATTTACTCTTGCGGCATGTTAGTTCGATCGTTTGTTCACCCGTTTAAAAAAGGAGATTCTATATGGACCTATTGAAGTTCTTTGATATTACACATCGGGAACACGTTCTCTGCAATCCAATGAGTATAGTGAAGTTCGAGGAATTGATCGGCCTGCTGCGACTAAAATCCGGAGATCGGGTGCTTGAAATTGCCCCGGGTAAGGGAGAATTCATCATACAGTTGGCACAGCAGTATGATATCGAAGGAACAGGAGTTGATCTTTCTCCATACTATATTTCATATGCCAGGGAAAAACATCAGCAACGCATACCTGGTGCCCGGTTGAGTTTCCTGGTAATGGACGGTGCGGATTATAATCCTGATGAGAAGGATTTCGATCTGGTGGCCTGTATCGGAGCTAGTTGGATCTATGGGGGGCATAAAGGGACATTGACGGCGTTGAAAGATATGGCAGCACCCGGTAGTTGGGTAGTCGTAGGAGAGCCGTATTGGAGACGAGAGCCAACAGCAGAATACTTGAAAGCTATCGGTGAAAAACGTAGCACGTATGGCACGCATTACGAAAATGCAAGGGTTGGGGCAGAGCTTGGTTTAAAGCTGCTTTACACTTTGGTGAGCAACCAGGATGATTGGGATAGATATGAAGGGTTGCAGTGGTATGCAGCCGAGAAGTGGGCGAGCGGGCATCCTGACGATCCTGATGTTGAAGAGATACTGAAACGAGTCCGTGAGGATAAAGAGAATTACCTGAGATGGGGCCGGGAAACGTTTGGGTGGGCGATCTATGTATTCAAAATGGAAGGATAGTGAAGCTGCAATCACCATTAGCCGGCAACGGTAAATTGGCAGAAAACGGCAGTAAATCTATGACTTCCTGAAAACCAGTAACGCTTCATCTTCGTTCATATCACGAAAACTGATTCCCAATGGCATCCCGATTTCAATGGATTCGGGATGAGCGTTATCCACACCATCGATCAGCGCGACAGCATTCGTGCCCTCCGCCAGTTTGACAATGCCGACACAATATGGATTTTTTGGTGAGTATCCTAATTCAGCCATACACGGTGTGCATACCGCTGTACAGGTAAATGATTCGAGCGTTCCCTTGCCTGCCAATTCGGTCCATTCCATATCGCTACTGAAGCATTTGTTGCACATAGGCCGTGGCGGAACTGAAATCGCTCCGCAAGCAGAACACTTTGAACCCATAAACTTCTTTTCCTTCAGGTAATGTGAAAATGCAATATTACCCGGGGGTTTCTGTGTCATTGATTACCTCCGCTCCAGGATTGTCACCAGGCAGGTGCCACCATGCCCCCCCACGTTATGGGCAGCCCCAAGAGTCAGGTTCTTATTGGGTATTTGGCGAGGTCCGGCTTTCCCACGCAGTTGAGTCCATACCTCCAGCAACTGAGCCACTCCCGAAGCACCGACCGGATGACCCTTGCATTTCAACCCTCCGGAAGTATTAATCGGTTTCGGCCCGTCCAGGCGAGTGAGCCCCTCTTTTGCAGCGCGATGGCCCTGGCCAGGGGGAAAAAACCCCATATCTTCGGTGGCAATGACCTCAGCTATAGAGAAACAATCATGTACTTCGGCAAACTGAACATCCTCCGGAGTAAGCCCGGATTGCTCATAGGCTTCGCCGGCCGCATACCGGACACCTTCGAGCGAAGTGAGGTCTTTGCTTGAACTTAACCCGGCACTGCTGCCCTGGCCCAGACCGATTACGAAAATGGGATTATCGGTGAAGTTGCGAGCAATTTCCTCGGCAACCAGGATAATACAACCGGCCCCGTCGCTGATTGGGCAGCAATCATAAAGATGCATCGGCCACGAGATCACCGGATTGGCCTTGGTCCTAAGGCTTTTCGCAATCAGTGTTATAAAAAAACAATCAAAATCTGGGATGACGA
>CAZDMY010000174.1:0-5793 GCA_964506405.1 uncultured Dehalococcoidia bacterium
GGGCACATTTATGATGCAGGATTACGCGGAGATGGTTGGTGGCCATTGTATGATTGAGAGCATGACGGGTGAGGGGACCAGGGTGCTGGTTACCCTTCCGCTTGAAGGGCCTGCCTTAGAGCTTGAAGGGACAAAGACACCTTCGGAATGAACGTCAGCGCCCCTGCCTCTTTCGCCAGCCGCTCGTATACCCTTTCCGCATAGGCGCTGACTAGAATGGCCCGCGTTTCGGGGAAGTGCTCCTGCACGCAGCGGGCTACCTCCAATCCGTCGGTTTCCCGCATATACATGTCGGCAATGACAAGATCAGGTAACAGCGACGCAATGAGTTTGATCGCCTCTTCACCTGACCCGGCTTCCCCCACCACTCTAAAATCTTCGCTCCCCTGTAAAAGAGATCGAAGCCAGTCTCTAAACTCAGGCTGATCGTCAGCAACCATCACGCGGCAGAAATTATCCTGATTCATCTATGGCTAGAATAGCCGCATGGATGAGACGTTTCCATAGTGCTAGCCTGATAGTTGATATTGTTAACGCCTCAGCGAATTTTCGAGGTATATGAGTGTGGCCCTCACCCGGGCATGTACGCCGGGTTCGCGCGAAAGATGAAGCTCCTGATATATGGTGTTAATATAGGTCTCCACCGATTTCTCTGCCAGTGACAGTTTCTGAGCAATGGTAGCATTATTGTATCCCTGAGCCAGCAGTTCCAGAACCTCCTGATGCCGGGGGGTCAGCTTTTCCACCGGAGAGCCCTTACGGGGCCGCAGGTTAGCTACCACCATAGGGTCCAGCACCACCATTCCAGCCTTGCTTCCGTGAATGGCGCGGGTAAGGGTTTCCAGATCCGGTACCGTCTGCTTCAGGAGATAGGCCCACCCCGGAATCTCATCGATTGGCAGGCTGGTAATATAGCGTCGATCACTGTGGGCAGAGAGAATAACGATACCCGTTTCGGGTCTCTGCTGCTTGATTTTCATGGCCGCCTCGATCCCGTCCATTTCCCCGGCAAGTTCAATATCCATCAATACCACATGCGGTGTTTCGATTTCGGCCAGGTGAATAGCGGTCTCGCCATCCGAAGCAGTGCCCACCACCTCCAGATCCGGATGTGCTGAAAGTGTACGATGGAGTAGCTCCCGCAGCAAGTCTTCGTCATCTACGATGATAATCCGGGTTTTGTCCATTGGTATGCACCTGCTCAAGCTTCGCATCATATTATGTCAGGTGCCAGCCTTATTGTCCATATATCAGGCTAGCACCATGTATCATTATGCCAGCCCTGTGATATGTTTGGAGAGGCGGCCCGTTATTAAAAGGGCGGGCACCATTCCATTCGATGGCTAAAAGGCGTAATCTGTATTCATAAGCAACGAAACCAGGGATTACTGCATGCTATTGAAGGGTAACTAATTATCGAAAGGAGGAACATATGCCCAACGAAGAACTATATGATTTTGTCATCATAGGGGGCGGGCCTAACGGCGTGGCAATGTCCGCCTATCTGGCTAAATGCGGGGCCAGCGTTATCGTACTGGAGGAACGCACAGAGGCCGGCGGTGCTGTCGACAACGTCGAGCCTTTCCCTGGTGTCCGCCTGACCCCTCACGCCATGTACATGTATGCCGGTCCGGCACCCGGATTCGAGCAACTGGAGTTGTGGAAATACGGATTCCGAATGGATTGGAGCCCAATGTCCGAGAATATAATGGCCCAGAAGGAAGCGGGCATTAAGGTCTCTGATGGCATATCGCCGATCTCCGATAAGGATATGATGGGCTGGGGCAAGATCGCCGGTGTTACCACCGAGAAACCGTATATTCGCGATTTGCTTCGATCCATCTTCTGGACACCCCCCCACCCTGCACACGTGGAGATCACACCGGAAAATGTTCCTTATATGCAGGTTTACAAGCAAAACGACCCCTCCGTATGGACGGAAGAACTGCTCGATATGACCATGTTCGATCTCATGGACGAGTACTGTGATACCGAGCCTTTCAAGGTAATGCAGGCTGCCGTGGCATGGTATTCAGGTGCAGCCGGCCACTGGGAAGGGGTTGCCATTCCCGCCCTGGGATGCGATATAACTCTAACACTCTACAGCGGATTAAGTGTTCCTCGCGGCAGTATGCATGATTACTTTCACGCGATCATCCGCTCGGCCATCGCCAACGGGGTTATCGTCCGAACCTGCTGCCCGGTCGATGAGATCATTATCGAGAACGGAGTCGCCAAAGGCGTCCGCCTTCGAGAAACCGCCACATGCGATGAAAAGAAGATCTGGGCGAGAAAGGCTGTCATCAGCGGCGTCGACGTAAGGCAAACTTTCGTTGATCTAATTGGTCCATCCCACCTGGGAGCCAGCTTCCTGCGAAAAGTAAAGGATATCAGCCTGAAGGGCGGAAGCATCTGGGTCTCCCACCTGATCACTAAACAACCGCTCCGGCCTCGTGAGAAGTTCAAGACTGCGCATCAGTCGGAACCCGGGGAAGTCGGCGGCCCGTTCCCCTGCGACGACCGCAGTATCTATTACGAACATGTTGCCGATGTTGATGGAAGGAAAGGCGCACCTACGGTACCACCGGAGCGTCTCATGTGGCTGGCGACTCAAAGCAAACGTTTTTCAGATGTTGAATCTCAGTGCACCGTACCGGGATGGTATCTGGAATCTCCATATTACGTCCTGGTTCCGCCACCTGAATATGAGCAGGATGACCCTTATACGTTAAAATGTGATGATTTCAAATGCGGCCGTCCGAAGACTGTAGACGAACAGAAAGAGGAAATCAACGCCTACATGCGCAAGGCCTTCAGTATTGTACTCGAAAACCTCGATGACGACCTGATCATGCACCTGGCCAATACACCGTATGAATCCGAGTTCCGTAATACCGGGCTAATCGGTGGAACCTGGTGCGGTACTCGTCACTGTGATGATCAGTGGGGCGAGACCCGCCCCATCCCTGAACTGGCACGATATCGAACCCCGATAGACGGGTTGTATCTATGCAATCAGACCAGTTGCCATCCGGGCGGGCTGGCTTTGATGGCAATTCCATACAACCTGATGCACATCATGATCGAGGACGGCCTGGTCGAGCCCGGTGACTGGTGGTACGCCTCACCGTGGTACATCCCTGAAGACGGGAAAATACCCGCAAACAAGAACGGACGCTAGGATAGGAGGAATACGATGCCTGTTAAACCACAATTCATATTTGGTACACCATTCGAAGAATTCCCCGATGTAACCGAATGGGACGTAATCGTCCTGGGCGCCGGCCCCAACGGACTGATCGCTGCTGCATACCTGGCTAAAGCCGGTTTAAAGGTGTGTCTGGTGGAACGCCGCTACGAGATCGGTGGCGGACTGGCCACGGATGAAGTCCTCTTCCCGGGTTATCATTCCAACAATCATGCTATATACCACATGATGGTCGACTACATGCCGGTGATGCAGGATTTCAATATCAGCACGAAATACGGCTTCCAGTGGATTAAGCCAAATGCGCAAACGGCTGCAGTCTTTAACGATGGCCAGGCGCTCGTTCTGGCACATATGGTAGAGGATACCAAAGACTCTATAACCAAGTTTTCCTTCGACGATGCGGTCAGCTACGGCCGCGTGATGCGAAAATGGAAGAAGATCGTAGGGGAAATCTTGGGCCCGGCCACATACCTGCCACCAATGCTTCCCATCGAAATTACAATGGCTATGCAAAAAACCGGGACGGGCCAGGAAATGCTGGAGCTGGTTGAGGAAAGCGCACTGGATATCATCAACAGCAACTTTAAGAACGACCGCGTGAAAGCTGCCCTTCTTTATAATTGCTGCATCTGGGGCCTAGATCCGAGGGAAACGGGGGTCGGGATGTTTGTGGCACTCTATAGCGATCGAATGACGAACAAGTGCTACTGCCAGGGTGGATCACATAAGTTTGCAGCTTCTTTAGCACGCGAAATCTTAAGTAATGGCGGGATCATTGTCGATGCCTGCGAAGCGACTAAAATCATCATGGAAGGCGGTCAGGTGGCCGGCATCGAAACTACAGAGGGCCGTACTCTTAAAGCAAAGACAATCATGTCAACACTCGATCCTCATACCACCTTCCTCGACCTCCTTGGTAAGGAGAACATGCCGGGCGATCTGGCTGAGGCCATAGAAGGCTGGCAGTACGATAAATGGAGTTACTTCACGGTACACATAGCGACCAAGGAACCCCCAAGATATAACTGTGACGACCCGTGGGCCAATGAAGCCTTCATGAATCTGGTTGGCGTCGAGGGTGTCGATCAGCTCCTGTCCCATTGGGATAACGTTATTGCCGGGAAAATCGACCTTGATAATTTCGGCGGCCACGCCACATGCGAAAGCCTGCTCGATCCGCACCTGGTTCACTCACCGTATGGTGGTTACGTATCTTTCTTCCAAATGCATGCTCCGTACAAAATCGAGGGCGGCTGGGAAGAGATGGGTCCGAAGCTAAAGGAAGCGATCCTGAAGAAATGGCAGCAGGCTGCGCCTAATATGACGCCTGAAAATATCATCAGAGTCGGTTACGAGACACCGGTGGATATCGAGCGCCGCTTCCCCAATATGCGCAAGGGCGGCATCAAGCATGGTGATTACAAACCAATCCAGCTTGGCTGTTTCCGTCCCAATCAGGATTGCTCCAGTTCGGCAACTCCGATCCCTGGCCTTTACACCTGCGGTGCTTCTAACTATCCGGGAGGCGCGGTTCTTGGTGGACCCGGATATATTGGTGCTAACAAAGTTGCTGAGGACCTGGGTGTGACCAAGTGGTGGAAGCCCACACCCCAGATGGAACGGTATGTCCAAACATATCTGGAATCACCGATCGGTGGCTTACCTGTGTAATAGGTTCCCTGGTTCAACTATCGAACCATTTAACCAATAGACTAATAAAAAAAGGAGGTTCTCAGTAGCAATAAGTTGGTTTGAAAAAACTAACGAATAGAAATATTTCGGTGTAGACAAATATTCGGCTGAAGCGTATAATAGCGATAAGGAAATAATCTCGTGTGGATTGATGCGATTCGTATCTATGAAAAATGATAAAAGAGGGGGTGAGCGTCTATGCCAATCAATAAGATCGTAGACAGCTTTGATGAGGCGGTAGCGGACGTATTTGACGGAGCTACCATCATGGTGGGCGGCTTCGGCACAGTTGTGAGCATACCCAGTTGTTTGCTCGAAGCCATATATCGAAAGGGTGTAAAGAACCTTACCACGGTCTCCAATGCAAGCGGATTTGGCGCCGATATCTGGAAACTCCAGGGCGCGCCATTCCCGGAGGACCTGGACATCCTGATTCGAAATGAGCGGGTAAAGAAAGCGATTGTTTCCGCCCCCATCAGCGCCCTCTATATAAACAATTTCGAAAAACTATGGCGTGAGGGAAAGATCGAGCGCGAGATGGTTCCCCAGGGCACGCTGGCCGAGCGTATACGCGCCGCCAAAGCCGGCTTAGGTGGAGTTTATGTACCTACCGGAGTCGGGACAGTTGTAGAAGAAGGCAAGGAGAAGAAGGTTATCAACGGGCATGAATATCTTCTGGAGTTGCCTATCCATGCTGATTTCGCTATCGTTCACGCTCACAAGGCCGACCGGCTGGGCAACCTGGTTTACCGGGGAACGTCCCGAACTTTCAACCCGGTTATGGCTGGAGCCGCCAAGGTCACCATCGCTGAGGTTGACGAGATAGTTGAAGCGGGCGAACTCGGCCCCGAAGTAATTATCACTCCCGGCGTCTATGTACAGCGGGTCGT
>CAZDMY010000175.1:0-5764 GCA_964506405.1 uncultured Dehalococcoidia bacterium
ATGCAGGGGCTTTCCATCATTGATACGCGTGCTCCGGCCTGGAAGTATGTCTGTAAAGTATGGCCGCAGCCTCGTACGCTGGAACAGAACCTCCTGGACCTGCAACTGGCCCACTCGCTGGGTATTGAAAAGAACGTAATCTACACCACCAACGTGGTTTCCCGAAATTTTATGCCCTTCCTTATCGATTCGTGTGATATTTACGCTGCCCCTTCGCGCCTGGAGGGATTCGGTATGCCCCAGATAGAAGCCGGAGCATGTGGAAATCCGGTATTGGGAATCAATGCGATGGCCATGCAGGAAACACTGGTGCATGGAGAAACGGCTTTTCTGGCCAGTGTGGCCACCGAGGTAGTCATGAGGGAGACGACCGTCGGGGAGGAATCAGGCTGGGAACCCGGGCATCGGGTGGTTTTCCAGTCCCCTCGAACGGTTGATTACCGTGCAAGCGTGCATGATATCGCGAACTACCTGATGGACCTGATGCGAGATTCAGAGCTTCGCCGTAAGATGGGGCAAGCCGGAAGGAAACGAGCGGTTGATAACTACGATTACCGGGTCGTTGCCCGTAAGTTTGTAGATATGATCTCTACAAAACTGGGGATTTCTTAGCAAGTGAATAAGCATCAGCAGATAAAGGTCGAGGAGGCTAAGAAAGCAGCCCTTGAAGTGTTATTGAATAATTCGCGCGGGCCATTCCGCTCGTTGCCCCGCACGGCTGGCTTCGGCTATCCGGAACCCTACACTCGAGATCTGATGATATGCGGCCTGGGTATTCTGGCGAGTAAAAACCAGAGACTCATAGCCAGCTTGAGAAGGGTGCTCCAAACGCTCGCTAAAAACCAGAGTCGTCTGGGCCATATTCCCGGCCTGGTTCACGATCCCGACGACCGCGGCTCCAGCGACACCACCCCTTTATTCCTGCTGACACTAGGGATTTACCGGAATTTCTCGGGCGAACCGGATTTCCTGAAAGATGCCGGAGCAAAAGCGATGACCTGGATGGAATATCAGAGCCCTTCCGATGATGTCATCGTGGATCAGATGCCAACCAGCGACTGGCGTGACGAACAGTGGGTGCTGGGGTATGGACTTTATGTCAACGCATTGGTCTATAGTTATTTAAGGCTCTATGGAGAACACGAGCGTGCAGATCTCCTGGAGCATGAAATGGATCATTTCACCATAAGGGGTGAGGTTCAGAACCGCCACATCCACGAAGGACTGGCATTGCCAAACAAGCCCTACTTCGCTGCATGGTCTTATAAGGTGCTATGTGACGAGCGATTCGATCTTTTGGGCAACAGCATGGCCATCCTTTCAGGTCTGGCCTCCCCCTCCCGCGCACGGTCGATGATTTCCTGGATCGAACGCGAGACACTGGCACTTATTAAGCAGGGAGATCTGGCCGTGGAATTGCCACCCAATTACTTCCCGTATATACGACCTGAAGATCCGGACTGGCACCGCCGCTACGCACGGTTCAATCTTCCCGGCGAATACCATAATGGTGGCATCTGGCCGTTCATCTGTGGCTTTTACATAGCTGCCATCGTCGCCACGGGCAGGCTGCGACTGGCAGAACAACGCCTTGTGGCTTTAACCGAGCTTGTTCAGCGGGCACGTGAAGCACATGTCAGTTTCGGATTCAATGAATGGTTTCGCGCCCAGGATGGTACCCCTCAAGGGATCGACTGGCAATCCTGGTCTGCCGCTATGTATCTGTATGCTGCCGAATGTGTTCAGCAGAGGAGAACCCTTTTTTTTGACGAAATCCGGTCTGATGATGGGAGGTGAGTCATGATTTCAAGCTCATTCTATATGGAACCTGATGGCAGGTTAATTGAAAACGTCAGTCCTTCACAAATCCCCGCCCTCGTAGCCGGCGGCCAGGGGCTTCTCTGGGTAGACATTGAGTCGGCAAACGACCAGGATGGGCAGTTCCTTTCAAACACTTTTCATTTTCACCCACTGAGCATCGCCGATTGCATCAGTAAGAATATTCACCCGCCAAAAATCGATGAATTCGAAGATCATCTTTTCCTAATCATCCACGGTGTAAATTACCATGGTGAATCCGACGTTGTAGAAACAACCGAACTGGGCATGTTCATCGGTAAGAATTATGTGGTCACCAGCCATGATGTCCCCATGAATTCGGTAACTGTTATGTCGGATCGCATCAGGATTAACACTCGTCCCATGCGTAAAGGGGCCGATTTTCTGGCCCATGATTTTATCGACGCTTTGGTGGATTTTATTATGCCGGTCACAGATGCTATGCAGGAAAAATGTGAGGATATTGTCAGCGAATCAATGCAGAATCCGTCCGAAAAAACTATCGCCGCGATATTACAGATCAAGCGCAGCGTGCAGGCGCTGAATCGGGTTATGCTTCCCCAGCGGGAAATCCTGAACTCCATCAGCCGTGGCGATTACCATCTTATCAGCGAGAAAGCATTGATATATTACCGTAATATTTTTGATCACCTCGTACGAGTGGAAATGCTGTGTCAGGAGATACGGGATATGGCGGATAATAGCCTGAGCATCTATCTTTCATCCGTTGCCAATCGGCAGAACGAAACCATGAAACTGCTGGCCATTGTGGCTGCCATTTTCATGCCGCTAACACTGCTGGCTGGTATCTATGGCATGAACTTTGATAACATGCCGGAACTCGAATGGGAATGGGGATACTTCGTGGTGGTGGGCATAATCGGCACCGCCATCGTTTTGATGCTATGGGTCTTCTGGGCACGCAACTGGATCTCAATCGGACGGCGTACAGTATCGGGCATAACACCGATTATCCTTACGGACCCCCACCGCGTCAAACGATATATTGAGAACCTGAGACCGCCTGAGAGTACGGAACACTGGACAAAAAGATACAAGGCAGTAAGCAGGAAAACGTCCGGGCCGGAAAACAAAGAGAACGGGAAAGACCAATAGAAAGGAGCAAACAATGAAGGTACTTATTGCAATCGACGGCTCATCATACACGGATATGTGCATTCAAGCTGCAAAAACGATTGCGCTGCCTGCTGACGCCAGTATTATTGTAACAACGGTCGTGCCCGAACATGCCTTTCTGGGCGGATTACGTTTCAACAAAAAACGCGGGGCCAGTAAGTCCGGCGACAATTTTCGTCAGAAGCATGAGCAGGCGGCCAATGCCCTGTTGGGAAAAGCGTGCGTACAATTGCAGAGTATCGGTTTTGATGCCACACCATTAGTGACTTGGGGGAAGCCCACCGAGCAGATCCTGAATGTCGTTCGTGAACAAAAACCGCAACTTGTAATCGTCGGTGCAAAGGGATCAACCAACTCCGATCATTTCCAGCTTGGCAGCGTGGCCAGCAAAGTCATGAAGCATGCCGGATGCAGTGTTCTGCTGGTGAAGGAGTGGATCGATAAAGTCCGACGGGTTTTTCTGGCCACGGACGGAAGCTCACATTCGGCCGCTGCATTGGATTTCCTGCTCGATCTGTCGTTCCCTTCGCGTGTAGAATATTTCCTGCTGACAGTTCTTCAGTCGCACGTTGAGGCCTACCTGAGCATGCCGACCCTTAACATGGATGATTATCAACAAATGATAGCCGATCTTCAAAAAGGAGAGGAAAAAGCCGCGCGAAAGCTTCTCAACGAAATTGAAAAGCGTTGCAGGGAAAAAGGATTCGGGGTGACCCCCATGCTTCGTCGCGGCGAACCTTCGCACGAAATCATCAATTGCGCAAATGCGTTTAATCCCGAACTGGTCACATTAGGATCCAGAGGGCTTGGAGCAGTTGAAGGGTTCCTGATGGGCAGTGTCGCCCAGCGTGTAGCGCGATATTCACGGTATTCGGTACTCATCGTCAGGCATTAAGAAAGTCATTATTGTGCTTTCAATCGCATCATACAGGCTGTAGTTTCTAAATGGAAGATGTCGCCCTCGTCAGAGATTTTGCCGTCATCATGGCGACGGCCGGTTTCGTAACGCTTATCTTCCGCAAGTTGAATCAGCCGCCGGTGCTCGGCTACCTCATTGCTGGCCTCCTGGTCGGCCCTTACACGTTCTCGAACCCCCCGGTTGAAGATATGGAAACCATCAAGCTGCTTGCAGACCTTGGCCTGGTGCTTCTCCTCTTTGGGCTGGGGCTCGAGTTCAGTTGGAGCAAAATCCGTCAAGTAGGCATCGTTGTGATCATCATCGGGGTGATCGAGATACTTACTATGATCGGTCTCGGTTACGGCGTCGGAAACCTTCTCGGCTGGTCTGCCCGCGACGCACTCTTTCTGGGAGCTGCATTGCACATCAGCAGTTCGGCGATCATTGTAAAGACCCTGCGCGATATGGATGAATTCAACCGTAATTCTTCGAAACTGATCGTCGGCATCCTTGTTGTGGAAGATTTCGCCGCAGTACTGATCATGACCCTGCTCTCCGGTATATCTACCACCGGAACCGCAGGTTTGCAGGATATCGGGTCCCTGATGTTGCGATTGTTCATATTCATCCTCGCTTCTCTTGCGCTCGGCGCACTTATCGTACCCCGGATAATTAGCTTTACTCACCAGTTTCGCTCCAGAGAAGCGTTGCTCATTACCGGCCTCGGCCTTTGTTTTGCTATGGCACTGATCGGGAATTATCTTGGCCTGTCGGTGGCGGCCGGGGCATTTCTGATGGGCGCAATAATCGGTGACACCAAACATGCCCACGAGATGACCGAAGTAGTAGCACCCGTCCGGGATATGTTTGCCGCGCTTTTCTTTGTGGCAATTGGAATGTTGATTGATATCTATCAGATCGAGGATTTTATTGTCCCGGCGGTTATCGTCTTCTTTGTCTTTGTACTTGGCAAGATGTGGATCGATACCACTGCTACCCTGATGACCGGCCAGAGGGTTCGAACCTCTATTCGAGTAGGAATGGGTATGCCGATCATGGGAGAGTTCTCACTCGCGATCGCAAAGCAAGGGGTTGAAAAGGGGAATGTCTCAGCACCCCTTTATCCTGTCATCGCGCTGGTTACGGCCTTTACCTCATTGACCGGCCCCTATATTTCGCGATCGGCTGAGACAGTTGCCAACTTGCTGGAACGGAGATCCCCAAAGCTGGTAAAAGCATACCTTTCAAGATTGGAGGAGTGGCCGCTTGCCCTGCGTGGCACAAATACCGAGCAAAGCCAGGTCGCTCGCAGAATCAGGAATTCCGCTAAGAGTATCCTGGTTAACCTTCTAATTGTCATTGTAGTTATCGGTACAGGGACATTTGCATTGCACTGGATCCAGAGCGAGGACATCTTCAGCGATATCAGGGATGATGTGGTCGGTATCATCCTTGCCTTTATCCTGCTGACAATGTGCGCCCCTTCATTTTACATTATCTGGCGGAGCGTCCAGTCAATGGTGGATGACGGCGCCGTCTATGTACTCAGCCGAAAGCGGTCCCACAAGGGCTGGCGCTACCAGACACTACGCGTTGTTATACGGGACAGCGTCCTGCTGGTGCTGACCGTTTTCGTACTCATGTGGTTCATTCCGCTCTTCTCTAACCTTTTCTCAATTGGTTCATATGCCATCGCCGTACCCATTTTTCTGGGCTCCCTCATATTATTTCTGGTACTGAGATTTGTCCGGCAGATTCACAGCAAACTCACGCAGACCTTTTCTCAGACCATCCTTGGAGAGGAGTGCCCCCTGCCCGACGTCACTATGCCCGGTTTCATGGGTATTCGCAATAAAAAACTGGATTTCAGCCTGTTGTTGCGACCGTCTG
>CAZDMY010000176.1:0-255 GCA_964506405.1 uncultured Dehalococcoidia bacterium
ACAGTAGCTGACGTCAATGACGCCACCACGACCATCACCATGGATAGTGGATATTCCATCACCGCCGATTTCTCCATCAAATCGGACTTCGTCGTTTTCAGCGCTTCGAACGGTGGAAACGTAGCTATTCCCGGAATGGGCATTTTCGGGGACTATGATTGCGGCCAGCAGGTAAGTATTGAGGCGGCTATTACGGATAGTTGTTATCAATTCGTACAATGGACCGTGGAATACGGCTCGGCAAGTTTCACTAAT
>CAZDMY010000176.1:265-5711 GCA_964506405.1 uncultured Dehalococcoidia bacterium
TGCTGCGATCAGTACGGTGATGACCTGCAGCGGGATTCCCACTTCAGTACGGGCTGATTTCCAGCGGAAAACCGTGAGCCTGAGTGCATCGAGCAGCAAAGGTGGGGCGGTAATACTTCCCGGTGAAGGCAACTTCGAATACAGTTGCCAAACGGTGGTTGACCTCCTGGCAAAGGGAAGCCCGAATTACCAGTTCATCGGCTGGGCTGGAAGTGGTACGCCTGCGATAGCTAATCCGGCATCAACTTCTACAACCATAACTATGAATTCCAATTATACAGTGGTTGCTAACTTCCAATATGATTGGAGTCCGTGGAGTTACGATAACAACCCATCCAATGGGATCATCTCAGTTCAGGAGTTCCTGGCCGCACTTGCGGATTATCTGAGCGATCAAATTAGTGTTGCACAACTACTCGAGGTGCTTACCCTGTACCTGCAATCGTGAAACATAGTTTCCCTCGTTCCCGGGTAACACGTTCGCCATGCCTCCGGGTTAACCACTAAACGACCCGTTCCAGGTGCCTGGCAAGCCGTTTGGCCAGCACGACAATCGTCATGGTCGGGGGCTGGCCGGGAGCGCTCGGCATAACGCTGGCATCGCAGCAGTAAAGGTTCCTAATCGACGTCTGAAGATTGGTATCCAGCAACTCTCCCACCCTCACTGTGCCGCTTGGATGTCCCAGGACGAATCCGGAATGGTGAATATCACTGGGGTCACACCCCGCTCTGGCCAATATCCGGGCGTTGACATCCCGGCTGTAGGCAAAGCGGTCCAGATCCCCCTTCGTGAAAGTCTTACTCAGTTTCCCGTTCGGGTATACCCGGCCCACCCCTTCATCGGATACCTTGGAAAATACACCCATTGCCCGCCTGCGGCGGAAGATACTGCCCAAAGCTCGAAAGCGTTCATCCTGCAAAAGCTGCAGTTCCCATGCGGGGAAAGGAGAGAGCATACTACAGAAGACCACCCCGTTTTCCTCGTCATGCCATCCTACCGACATCACATGTTCGAACCCGTTGCTGATGCGATCTTTGGTGAAACCGAAGGTAAAGAACGTCGGATCCCCGGCCAGCCAGCTTCCGGCATCTTGAATACCTACCCCCTGAAGTATCCGAGCTGTTTGAGTACCGCCCGCCGCACATATCACCGCATTGGCATTCACCTCGATCTTTCTACCGAATCGGTCAGAAGCCTTTACCCCAACCGCCTCGTCATTCTCTATTATAATATCCGTAACCATCGTCCGAGTCAGCAGATTTGCCCCGTGTTTCACCGCCTGATATGCCAGTTCGCCGGCATTCCATTTAACGTTTTGCGGGCACCCGTTGATGCATCGTTCGCACCCCACCTGGCACCGATCGAAATTGATATGCCTTAGAAGACGTTCAAACGGTATCCCGGCATCATTGGCCGCCTCGCGAATCCGCGCTGTACCCGGTCCGATGAATTCCTCCGGTACCAGATCGACCCAGCTTTCTCTGGCTGCCTCATCGATCAATTCCGCATCCAGTTCAATACCGTGCCGCTGCCAGAAGCGGATATCGGGATAGAAGGCTGCTGCCGCATAGAGAAGAGTACCACCGCCCAGGCAGTTGGCCAGGATAACGTTGTCCCCTTCGTGTGTCCTGCGAACCGGCAGCGGGAAATGGAATCCCTTTTCCAGCCGGAGCAGGCAGCCAATCCCCAGGCGATTTCTCAACAGCCAGTCGTCACCACGTCCCTTCTCGATCAGGACAACACTTTTACCTCTTCGAGAAAGTTCGTTTGCCACCGTGCAACCTCCCGGCCCACCACCTATGACAACTACATCGGCATCGATCTTTCCGTTTCGCCTAGCCACAGTACCATTCCCGTTTCATTCACATAATCTCCAGAACTATCTCTGAGATATCTTTAACCTGCATCTGCTCATCGAGGCCCTCTCCCTTAAGGGAGTCCTGCAGCATCAGCAGGCACACCGGGCAGCCAACGGCCAGCACGCGTGCGCCGGTCTGGTAAGCCTCCCGAATCCGTGCATGGCTGGCCTGATCCATACCTTTGGCCGAGATGCCGGTATAGAAATTTCCGCTGCCGCCGCCACAGCAGAAAGCATTGCTGCGGTTGCGTTCCATCTCCACCAGTTGGAGGCCGGTAATTGCATTCAGGATTTCCCTTGGCGCGTCATATTCCTTGTTATGCCGGCCCAGGAAGCAGGGATCGTGATAGGTAACAGCAGCATCGAATCGGCCGGAAATAGAGAGCGCCCCGGAGCCAATCAGGTCCCTCAGTAATTGCGTATAGTGAATTACCTCAAATTCACCTTCGTAATAATTCTTCATCGCATTATAGGAATGAGGGGAGAGGGTAACGATTTTCTGCACGCCTCTTTCTTTGAACATCACCAGGTTCTTCTCTCTCTGGTGTTCGAAAAGTCCCATCTCACCCAGCAGGCGCACTTCGTTTCCCTCGCATTCCTCCGCTTCCCCCAGTATCCCGAACGAGACCCCGGCTTTCTGCATTACCGCAGCCAGCGCTTTGGCAGCACGCTGGCTGCAGTTGTCATAGGAACCTACACATCCGACGTAATACAGATATTCGTCGCCGCGTTCGAATAATTTTACACCCAACCCCTGTGCCCAGTCGGCTCGCGTTTCTCTCGCTTCCCGGTAGGCGTTGCCGTAAAGATATACGTTCTCCAGGAATTTTCTGACCATTTTAGGAACCGGCTGCCGGGTTTCCAGTATCTGCTCGCGCACCGTTATGAAGTAATCCACCAGATGCTCGCCGAAATCAAACCTACAGGCCTCGGTACAGTTGCCGCAGGTCGAACATGAATACAATATCTCGGAAAGGTGCTCGCTCCATTTAATAGTGTCCGTAATCAGTGCCGCCCGGATCAGCCAGTTCAGTCCACCGGGCGAATACGTTTCCAGCCGGAAGCGGTGATACATGGGGCAGTTGAAGCCAATGTCGTTGTAATCGTAACTCAACTTGCAGAAACCGCATCGGAAGCAACGGTGAACGTTTTCTTTGTAATCCACTTCTGACATTATTTGCTCCAGTTCCCCGGATTCATAATTCCGTTCGGATCGAGCGTCTCTTTGATCTTTTGTATCAGGTTATAGGAATTCGGGTCCATCTTTTGTGATATCAACCTCTGGCCTTCGACCTCCGCCTTCCACGGGATCCCGTCCATAGCCAGCACCGCCTCGTTGGTATCGCGCATGGCCCGGCGTACGCGTTCCACGCTTTCATCATCGGCTCGATTAAAGGGATAGACAAAGCAGAAATTGACGCTATGGCAATAGCCCATCACTTGCGTGCCGGTGAGGAAATTCGTGCCATGTTTGCGTGCCAGTTCGATCCCGGTCCGCCAGGCCTGTGGGATTTTGTCGACGGTGAGGATGGCCCCGCAATAACGATAGCCGCCACCTCGTTCGAAGTCGGCGGCAAGCGCCGGGCTGATATAAGGGGGTTTTTCGATAAACCGGCTCGTGAGCATTTCGGTGACCGGATACAGGAATTCCACCGTTCCCGGAGCAGCCCGTTCGAATTCCTCGGCGATATTTCGAAAAACCGCCTTCTTATGTTCCAGTTCTTCATCGATATCGCCAGTATAACAAACGGTGACATATTGTGGTGACTCGTTATCTCCAAAGACGAAACCAACTACAAATAGGTTGTCCACCATATCCGTCTGGGTAATCCGCCAGAGCAAATCGGGCACCTGTTCAAGGTTGTGCACCGCGTATCCAATGATATCCATTTTCTTTCGCTTGGGGAAAAGTTTAAGCGCGAGCTTGGTGATCACCCCAGTGGTACCGTTCCAACCGCAGAAGAGGCCCGAGAGATCCGGCAGCGGCCCTTTGCAGAACGGATTCGGGGCTACCGAAAAAGAGCCTGTCCGGCATATCTCCCCGGTGGGCAGCACCACTTCCATCCCGTTGATCTGGTTGGAATTATTGCCGTACTTGACCGCCAGGTATCCGTGGCCGCGAATGACAATATTACCCACCACCGTAGCCATGGGCGGTGCTTCGGGACGCGAGTGCTCCAGCTCAGGACAGTACTTCTCGATATAGGTCCCGAGACGTCCCTGGGTAACGCCCGGTTCCACCACTACGTAACGGCAGAGCTTGTTCAAC
The DNA here is from genome assembly GCA_964506405.1 of uncultured Dehalococcoidia bacterium. Taxonomy (GTDB): domain Bacteria; phylum Chloroflexota; class Dehalococcoidia; order SZUA-161; family SpSt-899; genus JBGLNL01. The sequence continues at coordinate 4,394 of CAZDMY010000176.1, forward strand.
TCGATAATCCGGTCCATCCGTTTCATATCGAGCACGATCCCGCCATCCACCGGCAATCCGAGCCCGTTTAGCGTAAGATTGGCGCCCATCGGAGTCACCGGAACACGATGTTCGTTGGCCAGCAGTAGAATATCGCGGACCTGCTCCGGGGTTTTGGGCATGGCCACATAGTCCACCTTCCGTGGTCCTTCGGTCCCCGAGTCGATCGAATAAATATACAGTTCCTCCGGTTGATTGGAGGCATAATCCTCCCCCACGATTTCGGCCAGTGATTGTAAGACAGTATCGTTTGCCATTGTTTCCTTTTCGGGTTACAGTTTGTTCGGGCAGCGCATCACGAAAATCGCCCCATGACATCGGCAGCAAAGGCACGGGCGCGTTCAATTCTCTTTGCGTCCGGTAGCAGCACCCCTGGCAAGCTTCTGCATGTAAGGATCATCGTTGGACTGCATCGCTTCCAGAATCCTCGAGTCGATCTCGCCCTGGCAGGAGAACACATCGAGAACCTCGGCACCTTCCGCCGCTTCCCTGCAGGTGTTCAACCAATCGCCTAGTTCATCGAAATCCTCGGGTTGAGCATGGGTCATAAACAGGACCAGTTTCTGTCCCTGGCATAGGTTTTGCAAAAACAGCTTCACCGGTCCCGGCGGGGCAAAGGCATGTATGGGAAAGCCTAAAAATGTCAGGTCATATTCCCTGATGCTTTCAATCCGGGGGATCTCCTGTATTTCTTTTTCGCCTCTGATTGTTTCAAAAATCCCTTCGGCAACCTTTCTGGTATTGCCGGTTTGTGAAAAATAGGCAACCAGCGTTTTCACTATGACATGCCTCCTTTCAAGCCGTTTCCACAGGCCGACGGACGAAAGATATCGAATCGGTGGGACAAGTTGGAAAGCATACCCCGCAGCCGAGGCATTTATCCAAATCAATGGCAGCCACCGTTTCCACAGTGATTGCTTCCATGGGGCAGCGGTCGGCGCAGGTTTCGCAGCCGGAACAGGAATCCTCATCAACTACAGGAATAAATTCCGATGGCTGAAGTATTTGTGAACCGGTGCGATACTGGCCCATCAACATAACGCAGCAATCGTTGCAGCAGTTGCATAAGAATTCGTTGGGATCATGGGTATGAACCAGCCCCAACTCGTTGCACCGGCGAATGATCTCCGCACACTCTTCGAAGCTGATTTCCCGGCACATGTTGCGCTCGAGGCCCCACCTGGTCATCTCTCCACTGAAGAGGCAGGTCTCGACCGGAAATTCACAGTGATCACCCGGGGTCGCGAGCCAATGGGGCAGTCGGCAGGAACAGGTGGAA
>CAZDMY010000177.1:0-5670 GCA_964506405.1 uncultured Dehalococcoidia bacterium
GCTGTGAGCGCTGATTGCATCGTCAGGAGCATATTGGTGCCGGTGTCCCCATCGGGAACCGGAAAAACGTTTAGTGCGTTCACGGCCGAGGAGTTCGCACCAAGAAGCTGCGTTCCACTGCGGAACATCTCCCGCAGGCTTTTTCCATTCCAGTTATCCTGCTGCATCATGCCAGATTGAGAAAACAGTTTGCCAAACTCAGGTAATTGTGCTATTCTTTTTAGTGCATTTTACAGGAAAGTAAGTTCGAAAGTCAAAGGAATCAGCTATGAAGTGCGAAATCTGCGGAAAGACCAAGCAATTCGGGAACAATGTCAGTCATTCCATGAGGCATACCAAGCGCCAGTGGCAACCGAATATACAGAGAACCTCTGTTTTCGCTGATGGCAAAAAGAGGCGGATGAATATCTGCACCAGATGCCTGCGAACCCAGATGAAGCTCGTATCGTAGAATTAGGATAGTCGTTTAAGGCATCACCTGCCCCCCTCTTACCCCTGTTTTTCAAGGAGTAAAGAGGGGATTTCCATTTTGAAAAACTCATAATTCCAGGTCCCGTCCATTTTTTAGACATACGGTTCAACGTTTTCACTCCAGGGCTTTTTCCGGCACATTTACCGGATAAAACTACCGAAAACTGATATCCCTGATCAACAGATAGGTGGGGTTGTATTTGGTTGGGATAAGGGAGTATAATTCAGGCCAAAGCAGCATCGCGGCTATACCTGGCACCTTCGGGTATCATATCAGGTCGGCGTGTTTGTTTATGAGGCTCGAGGGCGTACCGGAAAATGGTATAAGGAGGGGACCTGATGCCGGAAGTGATCAATGGGAAGAACTATTATCCCACGATTGAGGTCTGTGGAAAAGCCAATATCAGCACCGGGACACTCTATCGCCGGATTCGACACTGCGTCGTACCGGAGGCCCCGTTGAAGGACCGCAATGGATGGCGGCTGTTTTCGGAAGGCGAGTCTCAAAAAATCAGGAAGGCGAAGTGAATATCTCACTGATACTGGCGCATCCGGATCCATCAAGCTTTAACCATGCCATCGCATTAACTGCTGTTGATCAACTGGTGGTCAATCGGCATTATGTCGCTTTCCATGATCTCTATGCTGAAAACTTCGATCCGGTTTTGACTGCCCAGGAAATCCAGGCTGAACATTCCCTGATACCGGAAATCAACAATTATTGCGATGAACTCATTAATGCGGATGGCATCATTATCGTCCATCCCAACTGGTGGGGACAGCCGCCCGCGATACTCAAAGGATGGATCGATCGGGTTTTCAGGCCGGGAATCGCTTACAAGTTTCACCAGGGCGACCAGGGGGAAGGCATACCGGTGGGCCTGCTGAACGTTCATACAGCGCTCGTATTCAATACCGCCAACACGCCTCCCGAGCGTGAAAAAGCCGTATTCGGCGATCCGCTTCAACTCCTCTGGAAATACTGCATCTTTGATTTGTGCGGCGTGGAGACATTTCACCGTGAGGTGTTCACCCCCGTCGTTACCAGTACTCAGGAAGAACGTGCGGGTTGGTTGAAGAAGGTTGAGCAGATCGTTGATGAGTATTTCCCGATCAGGGAATCCTCTGAGGAAGTCCCTCGGATGGGGGAATAGCCCCAGCGAAAAAACGGAAAGGCCGATCAGCCGTTAGCGCCGATACTCTCTCTAATGCGGTTCATAGCCTCAGGGATGGATCCTGTTTTGCTGAATATGGCCGAACCGGCCACGAGCACTCGCCCCCCGGCTTTCACTACATCGGCTGCATTTGAAGCCTTCACACCCCCATCCACTTCCAGTTCGATATCCAGTCCCTTCTCATCGATCATTCTTCGTGCACTGGCGATCTTATTCAGCATCCCCGAGATGAAGCTTTGGCCGCCGTATCCGGGATTGACGGTCATCACCAGCAGCAGATCGATATAGGGCAGGATCTCTGCTACAGTATCCAACGGCGTTGCCGGATTGATCGAGACACCTGCCTTTACGTTCAGTTCCCTGATACGCGTCACCACTCGATGCAGGTGAGTACAGGCTTCTACATGCACGGTTATGAAATCCGCACCAGCGTTGGCAAAGCTCTCGATCTGCCGCTCAGGCGTTTCGATCATCAGGTGTACATCCAGTGGAATATCGGTATAGGGGCGAATCGCACGGACAAGTTCATCGCCGAAGGTGATCGGCGGCACGAACTGCCCATCCATGACATCGATATGAATCCAGTCCGCACCGTTCTGGGCAACTTCACGTACCTGTTCGCCGAAGCGGGCGAAATCCGCCGAAAGAATTGAAGGGGCCAGTTTGATCTTATGTTTCATCCAGTGTCTTCCTCGCTTTTCGCAAAGCTCGCTCCACTTGTTTGGGAGCGGTGCCGCCCATGACATTGCGTGCATTAATAGCAGATTCCACGGTTATATCGAATACGTCTTTCTCAAACAAAGGTGAGAATTTGCGATACTCATCCAGCGAGAGCTCATCCAGTGCCTTACAATTACCAATCGCCTCGGCGACCAGCCTGGCGATGGTGCCGTGTGCCTCTCTGAACGGCATTCCTTTCTTTACCAGATAGTCGGCCAGTTCGGTTGCCAGTGTGTAGTTCTCCCCCGCCGCCTGCCGGGTACGCTCGGGGTTGAACTTGATCGTTCGCAGCATACCGGTGAATACATCGACGGTATCCAGAAGCGTGTCGACCGTATCGAAAAAGCCCTCTTTGTCTTCCTGCATATCCCGGTTATAGGCCAGTGGCAGTCCCTTCATGGTTGTCAGGATGGCCATTAGATTCCCGTATACTCTGCCCGTTTTTCCCCGGGCCAGTTCTGCTACATCCGGATTCTTCTTCTGAGGCATGATGCTGGAACTGGTGGCATATGCGTCGTCGATCTCCAGGAATCCAAATTCCGCTGATGACCAGAGGATTATTTCCTCTGCCAGCCGGGAAAAATGCATCATGGTAATACTGGCTGCCGCCTGGTATTCAATCAGAAAATCCCGATCCGAGACGGCGTCGATACTGTTGGTGCTCAGGTGCTGAAATCCGAGTTCGTGGCCGGCAGTCCTTCGATTCAGCTTATAGGGAATCCCGGCCAGCGCCCCGCTTCCCAGCGGCATACTGTCGGTCCGCTTATAGCAATCCCCGAACCTCTCGGTATCCCGCTTGAGCATTTCGAAGTAGGCCAGCAGATGATGGGCCAGCAGCACCGGCTGGGCGCGCTGCAGGTGTGTATAACCCGATACAATAACCGTTTTGTTTTCCTCGGCCAGGTCCAGAATAACCTGCTGGCATTCCCTCAGCCGGGCCAGGGTATCGACAATCGCGTCTTTGGCGTACAGGCGAATATCGGTGGCGATCTGATCGTTTCGCGAGCGCCCGGTGTGAAGCCTGCCGGCGGTTTCCCCGATTTTTTCATAGAGACGGGTCTCGATATGCATGTGGATGTCTTCCAAAGCGATATCAAACTTGAACTCGCCTCGCTCGATCTCCTCACGAATTTCCGTTAATCCCTCGGTAATCTCCTTCACTTCTTCCCAGGAGAGAATGCCTGCTTCGGCTAGCGACTGGGCATGGGCAATCGAACCATTGATATCCTGCCGGTAAAGGCGCTTATCGTACGAGATCGATTCGGTATATCGCTGGACGGCCTGGTCGGTGTCTTTAGTGAAGCGTGAGCGGAGTGGTTTCATGATCTTTGCAGGTATTATGCACCAATGCGTCATGCAGGTCAAGGAGACCGCTGACGCTTGCTTGTATTTGGGATACCCTCTAGAATGAAAGGCATATGCTGGCGGATTTAGGGCAAATCTACTTGCTGCTGTCCCTGGTCATATCTGTGGGCGCAGCGATAATCGCTGTTCTGGGTGCGCGAAAAGGGTCGTTGCGTATGCGCACCATCGCGTGCAATTTCACCCTGCTGATCGCCGCGCTGTATACTCTGGCGATCGGGGTGATGATCCATGCCTTCATCACCAAGGATTTCAGCCTGAAGATCGTATCGGCGCATGCAAGCTCAGAACTTTCTTCGATCTATTCCTTCACCGCATTGTATGCAGACAAAACCGGCTCGATATTTTTCTGGGGATGGCTGCTTTCGCTTCTGACGGTCGTCATCGCGTTTCAAAAGCACCGGCAACATCCGCGAATAACTCCTTATGCCATTGCTGTAATGGCGATCATACAGGCGTTTTTCATCTCGCTTGTTTCGATTGTAGCCAATGTCTTTGCAGAAAACGCAGTAACCCCGGTGGAAGGCATGGGGCTGAATCCGCAACTGCAGAACATCGGAATGCTGATCCATCCGCCGCTGCTTTATCTCGGGTTTGTCGGATTTATGGTAGTGTTTGCCTTTGTCACAGGCGCGCTGATAGCCCGCTCCTCATCCGCGGAGTGGACGGTCGGCATCCGGCGCTGGACGCTGTTTTCCTGGTGCATCCTCGGATTGGGAAATCTGGTCGGCGCATGGTGGGCCTACATCGAACTGGGATGGGGAGGGTACTGGGCCTGGGATCCGGTGGAGAACGCCGGCCTTATGCCCTGGCTCCTGGGGACGGCGTTCGTTCATTCTATTGCGATGCTACGCAGAAGGCAATCACTTCAAATCTGGAGCCTGGTCCTGATCGTCTTCACCTTCACCTTCGTGCTGTTGAGCCCGTTTATCACTCACGGGGGGATCGAATCCATTCTACATGGATTTGCCGATTCCGGAATGCCGCCCTATTTCCTCGGGGCTATCATCGTTTCGCTCATCGGGTCGCTGGGGCTCTTGATCATTCGTCGAAAGGAACTCGAAACCGGATCTGTACCCTCAAACTTGATCTCCATGCGTGGAGCGTTCCTGTTCACCAATATGGTGATCGTCCTTATCATCCTGTTGATGATTTCCGGAACCGTTTTCCCAAGGATCTCCGAAGCCTTCGGCGAAAGGGTATCCCTGGAACGCGATTTCTTCGATCTCTCATGCGGGCCGGTTCTGCTGTTTCTGGTGTTTTTCATCGGGATTTGCCCTTTGCTAAGCTGGAAGAAGTCATCCTGGAAATCGATTGGGAAGAAGGGGGCGTTTCCCTTCGGCGCGGCTTCCCTCGCAGCGCTGATCGTCCTGATCGGCGGGATTGGTTCCTGGTACGCGGTTGCGGCTTTTGTCTGTGGAATGGGGATTTTCGCCATATTGATGGAATGGTGTGTGCAATCCATTCAATCGCACCGTTTGCGGGGACATAACTATCTCATCGCACTGCCGGTACTGATCTGGAGCAATCGTCCCCGCTACGGTGGATTTATCGTGCATATAGGTATTATTCTGATAACGCTGGGCGTGATCGGCTCCTCGATGTATGATGTCGCCCAAACTCAGGCCCTCCAGGAAGGCGATACGGTGGAAATCGAAGGCTATAAGCTCACCCTGAACGAAATCTCCATAGAACATGAAGAGGAGAGAGTCCGTATGGTTGCATCGATTGGAGTAATATGCGGTAACGACCGGGTCGCTACTATGAAACCCGAGCGCAGTTACTGGTTTTTCCGGGGAGAAAGCTACAGCGAAGTGGCCATTCGGACCACCGTTAGCGAAGATTTATTTGTGAGCCTGCTCAGTTATGATGCCGAGACGGGGAAGGCGATTATTCGGGCAGTGGTTAACCCGCTGGTGGTCTGGATGTGGGTGGGGGGAGG
>CAZDMY010000178.1:0-5663 GCA_964506405.1 uncultured Dehalococcoidia bacterium
AGGTCAGCGTGCCCCCTTGATTGTGAGCAATCCGCCTGCCGCCCAGGTAGTAATATGTCGTCTCCTCACCAGTGGTCAGGTTCTTTTCGTAATACTGATTCACATAGAGTATTGTTTCCCCGTTCTCCGTCTTGATCAACCGGTTGCCGTCGCCATCATAGACGAAGGTGGCAGTTCCGGCTGGGCCGGAGATCGTTGCAGGCATGTTCTCTTCATTCCAGGTGATGGACTGGTTCTGCGAACCCCGCCAGGTCATGTTCCCGTTGGCATCGTAATCGAACATCGAGGTCCCCACCTGGGTGACCGCATGAGGTCTTACGCTCCCGTAGGTATAAGCTTTCCCGTTCATCTCCATGATGTTCCCGATCTCATTATACGCATATGTCTTACTGTAACCAACCGGTCCGCCGCCCCCGGAAGCAGACACCGCGGTGAGCCGATCCAGGAAGTCGTAGGCGAAGGTTTCCGTCTCATCCAGTATGGCGTCGTATCGCTGAGTGAGGTTGCCATTTTCATCCCAGGTGTGCTGTACCTGCTGTACAGGTGAATTGCCCGCATCCTCGGTAGTGATCTGCCACAGCTTGCCAAACTGGCTGTTGGCAGGCAAACCGGGATCAGTGTGATCGAGTCCCCAGTACTCGTAGAAGGTTTGCGCCCCGCTGCCCAGGTCAATAGTTTTCACATGACCCATCCGATCGTATTCCATACCGGTCACCAGATCGCCGGCAATATCTCCCCAGAGGGCATCGAGTAAGCCCCGCTGGTTATAACTCTGGGATACCTTTTCGCCGGTGGGGTAGGTGGTCTTAACCAGACGGTCAGCGTTATCATATTCGTATCCGGTTGAGTAGTCCACTTCATTCACTACACGGCATTCGGAGATCATCCGGCCACGCCGGTCGTACTTCCAACTGGTCCCCCCCGGCAGCACCCCCTGCCCATTGCCTGCATCGACGGGCGAGATCACTACATTCTTCTTCCAGTTTAGCAACGTCGTTGGACCTTGAACAGTGACGTCATAAATTCCGGGGGATATGTCCGGGCAACTGAATACCGCTCTTGTGCCGTTTGAAGTTGGGGCGTATGTAGTGGTGCCCGTGAAATAGTAAGTGGCCGAAGCCGTTCCGTTCAGGATAGTGGTCACTTCGCTTCCGGTCGGGAAGAAGCACACCTCAACCGGCACTTGCCAGCCATCGGGTTCGGGACGCGCTGCTCCCTGGAGTCGGACATGGATATCGACCGTGGCCGGTTTCAATTCATAGTGAGTGCCGGTGTGCCGGCCAAGGCCGTAATTGCCCTCGGCGGTGTCGTCGTAGGTGCAGGTGATATCCGGCAAAGATGAGCCGGGGGGATACATCTTCCGGGTAAGCCGATTGAGATTATCGTAAATAAAGCTGATCGTCTGGCCTTTGGCATCGGTCTGGCTTACAAGGTTGCCGTTGGGATCGTATTGATAACTCCAGTTTCCCATATCCGGATCCTGCATACCTGTTTTCCGGGAAAGCCAGTCATATTCCATCGAGGTGACGTTTCGGGAGGGGGTGCCGGCATCCATCACCTCAATCAAATTGCCAAGAGCATCGTATTTATATTCGGTAGCGGCATAAACACCGGTTCCGCTTTCGGAAAGCTCTTCCACCTGCGTTAACTGGCCGAAGGCGTTGTAATAATACCGGGTATTATATCCGCGCGGATCGGTAATCCGTTCCTGCCAGGGGATGGTGTAATCGTGATCCACACTCGTGCCATCGGGTCCGGTCCGCGTTACTTCGCGCCCCAGCGCATCGTAAGCGTACGAGGTATATTCCCAGTCACCTGTGGGGGTTACGTATCCATTTACGCCCGCCTCCGGGATCCGCTGCGGCAGGTACTGCCTTTCCACCAGCCCGCGGTCATTGTACTGGCTGGTAGAATCGATCATCACATATCCTGCTTCATATATCGAGTGTGTTTGAACGGTCCTTCCAAATCCATCGAAATACTCTTTGGTCCAGAGATAATTCCCGGTTCCGGCCCTCACCAGGGTGGTAATATTCTGGGAGCCAACGCGATAGCTGGTTGAGTGCCCGTAATGGTGTTGATACTCAATACTGGGATGAATGGTATCACCCGGTTTGAAGACATAATCCAGCCTTCCGAATTGATCGTACATGTACGTGGTTTTCTGGCCGTTGACATCGGTTCGCTCCATGAGATTGCCCGTCCCGGGGTCGAAGGTATAAGTTTCCTGATGTCCGGTTGGTGCAATTATCGTGTTTGGGAACGTATGGTTAATGGGATCATATTGAGTTTCCCATGTATTCCCAATTGGATCGGTTTCATGGGTGATGTTGCCGTAGCTGTCGTAAGCGTAGTAAGCGCTGATGGATTCGGACCCCGAAATATACTGCTCCAGACGGGTTAGATTACCGACAATGGGAGCTGTACCCGAATTCGTATTGTGATTATCGTAGTAATAGGCCGTTTTGCTTTGAATGCCCGGCGCGCCGCCGGTATACATGATTTCCTCTGCGGGAAGGCTGAGGATATTTGCCTCCATATTGGGATGGAAAGTGCGATGGACGATGCGGTCATCCTCGCTGTTGGATGTATCGCCTGCCACATATGTAGTGATGACATTCCCGTAGTCGTCATACGTATAATCAGTCCTTGAAGTTCTGGCCCCGGGGTTTGCCGAATCGGTGCTGAACTGGCTGGTTTCCTCACTGGATAGATAAACGAAGGGTGGCCGGTTGGCCTTCTTCAGCCAGCCGGCATTATCCAGATACATGATTTTCGAATCGCGTCCATTGTTGCCGGTAATGAAAACCTCTCCCTCAGAATGTGCCCAGACATCCGTGAGTTCCCAGAACGGTTCCCCGGCCAGGTATACTACCCAGTTTTTGCCATTGAAACGATAGATGACAGCTTGCTGTTGGGATTCGATTTGGCACTTACCCACCACATAAATATCCTCGCCGGAATTCCCCCATACGCCATTGAAAGACCCGGTTCCCGCATTTAGAACTGTCCAACCGTTGGTGGTGTAACGCAGAATAACAGCGTCATTCAAGTGTTTCCCAGCAACGTAAAATGTCATAGTCCCCGGAGCACCCCATATGTCATTGATTTCGTACTCTGGATGCTGGAAAACAATACTGTGACCGGGACGCCAGATCGTCGTAATAAAACGTGTGCCGCATTTTCCCCAGACAAACGGGCCTTGCGATTCCCTGCCTCGGATGCCCATGAAATAGCTCACAGTCCCTACCGGAAGGAATTCTTGTGTGCCTGTATCATCGGAAAGCCAGATCGCACCGTATGGAAACCATCGTGGAGGACTGCCCGGATTGGCGATGTTCATGCTCTTGGCTCCAGCCACGTATACAATTCCTGAAGACGGTAAACCCCAGACACCGGAATAACCGCATTCGGTTCCGGCATGCATAACTTCTTTCCATGCCATTCCGTTCCCATGTACCACAGATTTACTGACTTCTGAACAAAACCATCCGGGAGCGTAAATATTGTAATCGTTTGTTCCCCAGAGATCCTTAAGAATCAAACTGGAGATGGGACTGAAAACCTCTCTCCAGCCGTATCCGTTGTAATGGAAGATACGGCTGCCCCTTGCCGGACTTCTGCAAAGGGGGCCCCGGTCGAGTGCGTACACGCTGTTGCCGGATGTACCCCAGACATTGGTAAATTCTACGTAACCATAATCTGCCTTGTTGAAATAATCGGTAGTCCATTGAATAGATTCCGAGTTTCGGTATCCATCAAACCGTTCTCCGTAAGGTCCAATGGCCACACACTCGATGGTGCCGGATCCGGGTTTAAAGAGGTGCAGGTCGGCATACCCATCCGGGCCAAATCGCTGCAGGCTATCCAGCATGGGATCGACAACATAGTAGTTGTCCGAGCTGTCGAAAGCAATCCGAGTCGGCATTTCGAACTTATCGGAATTCTCAGTAGATATCAATCCACCGCCAACTTCGAATATATCGATATGCCCCCCTTCCAACACCATCTGGGTCACCACGTAACACTTGTCGCCGGCGCTGTTCAATGCCACGTCAACCGGGTTCCCGCCAACAGTCCAGCACGTGCTGCAATTGCCGGATGCATCGCATTTCTGGATGCGGTTATTTCCAGCATCGGCAATATAAACCTCTCCCGCTGCATTTGCTGCCATACCCTGTGGACAGTCGAATTCTCCCACTCCATTACCAAAGCTGCCCCAACTATCAACGGGCGACCCGTCATGCGTGAAAACCTGAATGAGCTTTGCTTCGATATCGGAAACAAAAACATAGTCATTGCTGACTCCAATACCTGAAGGCTGAGAGAAGCCCTCGGTCCCTACTTGCCAGGACATATACTTATTGAAAACCATATCGTACTTATAAGCACATTTCCCTGCCAAAACAAACAGATAGTCTCCATGAACTTCCATATCAACCGGATTACGGGGTAACGGAACCGCTCCCAGTTCCCCCCCGTATAGATCCCGGATATAGCGGTAATCCCAGTCATATTCCCTGGTTTGTAGAACATTCCCGCCAGTATCGTACCACTCCGTCAGATACTCCCGGCCCCGAAGGATTTCATCCTCGATTGTCCCGGTTGTATGGAAGTAGTGCCGGGTGCTATTCCCCTGAGAATCGGTGACGGCAACGTTTTCAAAACCGCGGTACTGATCGTCCCACCCATTGGCCCCGGCATACTCCGGCCCCGAACCATACCCATAGGATGTCGTTTGATCCGGCCCGATTCCCGGCTTAATGGTTTTACCCACAACCACCTGGCGGGTCCAGATGTCATTTGGCTCTCCGACCGGGATTCCTTCAAAATTATAAACAGTGGTGCCCCCAAACGTGCTGCTGATGCTTTTAAGATACGGCCAGTTGAACTCCGCCGGATTGCCCGGGTTGCTTGGATAGGAACCGGATTTGGTGCATTTGAAGTAGGTGGGCAGGTTCTCATATTCAAACTTCACGACCGATAATATGTTCAGATTTGACCCGCGTTCCGTTATGGATGTTAATGTATGATTTCCGGAATACATAACTCCCGCTTCACCCAAATAGTCATCAGTAGTTTCGTAATCGAATTCGTACCGTTTGACCATGGCTTCCGTTCCACCATCAACCACCCGGGTCTCGATGTATTCGAGTTCGCGATCTTCGATCACCTTCGGAATGGGGCAAGTAGGAATATCTGAACGCAAGGTATCCGATACTCCCAGTATTATCTTCGCCTTTCCTTCGTTGTAAGTGATCGATATGGGATAGGCAGAACGTACATGCTGCCTCGTGCCGGACACAGTATGTTGTATGTAGGAAACACCCATATAATTCAATGAATTCTTTGCTTGAGATTTATTGATATCCCAACGGTAGTACTCTTTGGTCCAGCCACAGCCATCTAGATAATTACAATACTGGCGCGAATCCTCGGTACCCCCAAACTGGAAATGATTGCCCTGTCGATCATATACATCCCATGTCTGGCCGTTACGATTGATTTTGTAAAACGATTCCGGGGTGGTAACGTATTCCCCGTTGCTGAGCTTAAGCAGTTGATAACTGGTTCCGTTGAACTCCATGTAATACAAACCCGTTCGAAGGTTCCGATAGATTCGGCCAAGGTCAAGCGACCACCCAATACCTGCCCATGAGCCG
>CAZDMY010000179.1:0-5657 GCA_964506405.1 uncultured Dehalococcoidia bacterium
TATATTCAGTTGATGCGCACCAGCCGGCGAATCGACAACCGAGTGCAGGAGATGACCAGCATATCGCAGTCCCTTAAGGAACTGGCGCGCGATTTGAACGTGCCGGTCCTGGCCCTCTCTCAGCTCAGCCGCGCCGTCGAGAAGGAGCGCGGCAGGGAAAGGCCTATCCCCAAGCTATCGGACCTGAGGGACAGCGGTTCGATCGAGCAGGATGCCGATATTGTGCTCTTTATTTACCGGGATGATATGTACTACAAATCCGAAGAGGACTGGGTCATGTCCCATCCTAATCTACCCTATCCGCAGGGAGAAGCGGATATCATTGTGGCCAAACACCGAAACGGCCCGCGGGGAGAGGTGAAACTTCACTTCAATCCAAGCACAACAAAATTCGAAAACGCAGCCCTGATCCCGCCGGAAGAACATTTGCAATTGTTATGAGTAACTCAAAAGAATTCCGCGGTTTTCCATCGAGAACGAATTACACCCCGATTCCCAATTCGTTCTTTAGCGCGCTAATGCCCCGTATCGATGACCTGGCGGAACTGAAGGTGACCCTGCACATTTTCTGGGCGCTTTATCGGAAAAAAGGGTATCCCCGGTTTATCGCCTACAGCGAACTGCGCGGGGATGAAGCTTTAATGGCCGGCATACGTACCGACAGGGAATTGGACGAGCAACTGAAAAACGCTCTGAGCGGCGCAGTGGACCGGGGGACTCTGCTCTCGCTGATAGTTGAAAAGAACGGAATCCGCGAGACACTCTATTTTCTCAACAGCGAAAATGATCAGCGGGCGATTATGAAGATCGAGGCCGGCCAGATCGAGCTGGATGGGATCGTCATGATCGAGCCGGCTTCAGGCGAGGAGCGCCCTAACATCTTCTCGCTTTATGAACAGCACATCGGGCTGTTGACCCCAATGATCGCTGAGGAGTTGAAAGAAGCGGAGAACATCTATCCGCCTTCGTGGATCGAGGATGCCTTCCGGGAGGCGGTGGAACTCAACAAACGCAGTTGGCGCTACATTAACAGGATACTGGAGCGATGGTCTTCAGAAGGTAGAGATTATGGAGGAACTGGAAAAGGTTCTAAAGAGGATATCAGTCCAAAAGACTACATCCGAAAATACGGGCACCTCAGCAAACGATAATCCGCATGAAGCAGACCTGTGTCCGATCTGCCGGGGCCATAAGTGGATTGCTTTCGATGTGAGCGTCGATGACCCGCTCTTCGGCAAATCCTTCCCCTGCAAATGCGCGCTCGAAGCGCTGAGCCAGGATCATGTCGACCGGCTGGCCCGTTACAGTAACCTGGGGCCGCTGACCCGATTGACATTTGATAATCTGCAGCCGGAAGGCTTGGACCCGGATCCGGCCCGGCAGGCTCAGTACAGGTCCTGCTGCGATGAAGCGCAGGCCTTTGCCGATAATCCGCAGCGATGGCTGGCCATTACCGGTCCCAGCGGTTGCGGCAAAACCCACCTGGCGGCTGCGATTGCCAACCGGTGCATAGCCAATGGCATGCCCACCTTCTGGGCGATCGTGCCTGAATTGCTGGACCACCTGCGCGCCACATTTGGCCCCAACAGCGACGTGACGTATGATGAACTGTTTGAACGAGTGAAAAACGCCTCCCTGTTGATGCTCGACGACCTGTCGCTGCACAGCGCCACGCCCTGGGCACAGGAAAAGCTCTTCCAGATATTAAATCACCGTTTCAATGCAAGGTTCCCTACCGTAGTTACCACTATCAGCATAGACGACCTCGATGAGCGTTTACAAACCCGGCTGCGCAGTTTCGGCCTTTCGGAGGAACTGAAACTGAAGCTCCAGGGACCCTCGTTGTTCAATCAAATCGGGGGTATCAGCCCCGATATCATGTCCGCCATGCGATTCCGAAATTTCGATATTCAGGGAATGAACGCGGACAGGGAAGGACGGGCGAGCCTCAAATATGCACTTGAGGCGGCGCGACAGTTTGCGGAAGCCCCTGAAGGATGGCTGGTTCTGGTCGGGCCTGCGGGCTCGGGTAAAACCCATCTGGCGGCTGCCATCGCCAACCGGCAGAAAAACTCTAACCGGCCCGTTCTGTTCGCCAATGTGCCGGAACTGCTCGAACGTCTTCGCACCGGTTCCCGGGAAACGGGAAAAGCTAAAGATGGTATCAGCCTGATGGAGCTTAAGACCAGCACGGTACTGGTTCTCGACGATCTGAGTATGGAAAATTTATCCGCCTGGGCACGGGAAAAGCTTCAACAGGTACTCAACTATCGGTACAGCGCCAATCTGGCCACGGTTATCACCGCAACCGATCCGGATATGGAGAGCCTGGGCAGCCGTCTACGTTCGCGGATTGAGGATCCGAAAATCAGCAACGTGATCCCCATTGGTGCTCCCGATTACCGGGGCGGGAGGGCCAATCCTAAACCGACCTCAAAGAAAGTGCGGTGAGTAGAATAACATTCCCTCTCCCTCGAGGTCGCAGATGCGCACGCCACAATTCTCATATAAAACCGTCGTAATTGGCACGCGCTTCAATTTCCTCGAGGCTGTAATATTTGCCCTGCCCGATGCCGGGGCAATCCATTGACGTATACCTCCAGCGGTCGCGCGTTTCGAGATTCCATCTCCAGAACGGCCAGGTCAGGCATTGTCGCGGCCGGCACTGGTAAATGACGCATCCTTCCTTACGGTTATAGAAAATGCAATCGTAATTTGCTCTTTCTTTCAGGCATCGGCCGCGATCCTCGAATTCTTCGGTATATCGCTGCCGAAATTTTTCGCGAGCCATTTCGAGGTAATCGGCAATGCGCGCAATCTCTTCCTCGGTTACCCATACCTGTCCGGGCGACCCGGCGCAACACCCCCCGCATCGCTGGCATTCGAATTGAAGCCCATCTTTGTACCAGGGTTCCTTATTCATAACTCTAGTAAAACACGTAGTGCGGCCCTTCAGGGGCGCTTATAGCAAGGCCGAAAACTCGCTCTACGAAACCGTTTCTAACTTCCTTTCAACTTCTCGATTTCCTTGCACCACTGCTTGGGATCTTCGACCAGCCAGGCCGCCGAATCCAGCCCTTCGAGCGTATTAAATTCCACATAGAACAGCGGACGTATTTTAGATTTTCTGAGATGGCTTTTACGAATTTCGGCAGCCGCTACATTTCTTACAGGGATGGTCAGTTCGTTCTCCGGCAGGGCCATGCGAAACCACAACTCGTTTTTTGTCAATACCAGGGCCCCATTCCCGCGAATCTGGGAATATCCTTTGGATGTCTGCCCGAAGAAGTTGGCCGTGAGCGACTGAAGGATTATATCACTTTCACCGTACCGGCGACGAATCGCTGCCAGCGACCGGCGTTTGACCCACTTCAGGGTCAGTACCTGAACCCCATAAAGGATCAGCACCAGAATCAGAACCAGGGCAATGATAATGAAGGTAAAGTCCATTCGTTAATACCTGTAGTTCACGAGCAGCACGTCAACAAAACTACCTGTTTCATTCTATCAAAATCGGATTCGCTGTGGAGTAATCAAAAGCTCATTCCCGATTGCGGTTAGGGCGATCAGGTAATCGAAGTAGATGATAGGAATCAGGAGTCAGAAGTCAGGAGTCGAAGGGAAACAACCAATAACCAAGATACAAGAGACAAACATCAAACAAATTCCAAGAGACAATAACCAAGTAACAAACGAATGACAAATTTCAAGAGACAAATGAAAACAAGAAGACAGGATATAGGAGGGGGCCATGAACCGGGGAATCGGAGAAGGGGAGAACCGGTGAAGGGGAAAGGAGGGAACTGAGAACTATCAACTAACCAACTTAGAACTAAATTGTACTCGGCACTCAGTACTCGGAACTCGGAACTAATTCGAGTCAGGAGGGGAAGCGGGGAACCTGAGAACTACGAACTGCGAACTAAATTGGACTCGGCACTCTTTCATCCTGCCAGCAGATCGAGGAACTCCTGCTCA
This sequence comes from uncultured Dehalococcoidia bacterium, assembly GCA_964506405.1. Classification (GTDB taxonomy): domain Bacteria; phylum Chloroflexota; class Dehalococcoidia; order SZUA-161; family SpSt-899; genus JBGLNL01. Next base: position 3,979 of record CAZDMY010000179.1, read on the forward strand.
CTCAGAATTTCCACTCCCAGTTTCCGGGCCTTTTCCAGCTTGGAGCCTGGTTCGACGCCTGCTACCACGTAGGTGGTCTTCTTGCTGACGCTGGAACCGGCCGCCCCACCTAGTTCCTTGACCCTGGCCTCGGCATCCGGCCGGCTCATGCTTTCCAGCTTTCCGGTTAGCACGAAGGTCAGGCCGGCCAGCGGCTGTGCGGCAGGCTGTGCGGCTTCCGCCTCCATTCGAACACCGGCCTCGCGCAATCGGCGAATGATCTTTTGGTTTGCTTCCTGTCTGAAAAACGCCGTAATGCTCTCGGCGATCTTCGGTCCGATGGAGGGAATCGCCGTCAAGTCTTCCTCTGTAACCTCGGCAAGCAGGTTCATGCTCGGAAACTGCCGAATCAGGATATCGGCCGTCTCAGATCCCACATGAGGAATGCCCAGTCCGAACACGAGGCGCGCCAGTGTGCGGTCCTTGCTGGCAGCGATGGATTCAATCACGTTCGAGGCGCTCTTTTCCCCCATTTTTTCCAGGTTGAGCAATTGATCGGCTTTCAGGTCGTAAAAATCGGCGACGTTTTGGACAAGGCCGTGCTCGAACAGGGATCGGCACAGTTTCTCCCCGACCCCCTCGATATCCATCGCACCACGGGAGACGAAGTGCTTCAGCTTCTCCAGCGCCTGTGAGGGACATGCAGCATTGGTGCACCGGTGCATGGCCTCACCCTCCGGTCGGATCACCTCGGCCTGACAAACGGGGCAGCGGTCCGGCATTTGGAAGACTTTTTCTTTACCCTGGCGGCGCTCCGGGACGGGTTTGACGATCTCCGGTATCACGTCACCGGCCCGCTGCACGATTACCAAATCCCCGATACGCAGATCCTTCTGCTCAATGTAATCAGCATTATGCAAAGCTGCATGTTGAATGGTCACACCTCCCACGCCCACCGGCTCAAGGATGGCATATGGATTTAGACTGCCGGTCCGGCCGACATTTACGCCGATATCCAGCAACCTGGTGGTGGCCTGCATAGGCGCGAATTTATAGGCAATCGCCCATCTGGGATCGCGGGCCACCGTGCCCAGTTGTTCCTGCATCTCGAAGCTGTTAACTTTCACCACCACTCCATCTGCTTCAAACGGAAGCGATTCCCGCTTCACCTCCCAGTCATGCCGGTATTCGGCAGCTTCAGCGATTGTGTGGCAAAGCGCATTGTACGGGCTGATCTTGAAACCGATGGATTTCAGATATTCCATCATCTCCCAGTGATTTGGCGGCAGGGTTTTTCCCTCACTCCATCCGAGCGCATAGATGAAGATATCCAGTGGACGCCTGGCGGTGATTCTTGGATCCAATTGACGCAACGACCCGGCCGCGGCATTCCTGGGGTTGGCAAAGAGAGGCAAACCTTCAGCCTGGCGTGATTTATTCAACTTGTTAAATCCTTCTTTCGAGAGAAACACTTCACCGCGCACTTCGAACCTGGCGGGCACGTCCCCCGATATTGAAAGCGGAATACTGCGAACGGTTCTGAGGTTTTCGGTTACATTCTCACCTCTCAACCCATCTCCGCGCGTAGCCCCGGTGGTCAACAGGCCGTTGACATAAGTGAGCGCTACTGCCAAACCATCCATTGCTTATGGTGGGCTCTTGTTACAGTCACCACTGTTGGTTATGGGGATACCTTTCCG
>CAZDMY010000180.1:0-5642 GCA_964506405.1 uncultured Dehalococcoidia bacterium
TGAGCACAGTATAGCACTTCACAGCTTGGAGGTTCAACAACCTTCAGGGGCAAAGACCTATTCGAGAGCTAACGAATCAAATGATAAGCTCTCGAGTGCTACAGTATGGTGGTAAAAAAGGGGTAATCAGGTCTGATTCGGGCGTGAAATCATTTAAGGTTCCATTACCTGATAAATCCAGTCGGAAACTCTATTTAAGGTCTTGGCATCGCCTACTGCTTCGTATATTGCATAGTATTCCTGTGCCATACGGTTCGTCTCACTAAAGCTGCAGAAATCCTCGATACCCTCTTTTTCATAGTTCCAGGCCACGGCGGCCTGATAAAGCGCATCGCTATTGAAGTTCTCCGGCCCAACGTTCTCCACGGCCTCTCTGACAATATCGAGCATCATGTATACTGTCCTGGCCGAAAGATAGGTAATGCCCTCTTTTCGGAACATCTCAGCCTGGCTGGGGGAGTGCTTTTCCTCCAGCCACTGATTGATCAAATCGATCATTGGTCCCCGTTCATGATACCAGCGGCTGCCGTTGATAAAGATCGAACCATCCAGTTCATCCCATAGTTCATTATTTTCGATTACTCCCATAAAGGCCAGGTGAACCTCGGTGCCGATTAAGGTGGCATCGCTGCCCGCTACATTTCTGAAATCATCGACAAACAACTGGGGAGGTACCGGGAAATAGACGTAGTCACAATCCTTGAGGGCTTCTATTTCGTTACTCCAGTTGAACTTGAATTCGGTGAGGAAATCGGCTTCCCATGTATATTTGTCCGGATTTGCCTGGGCATATTTCTTTGCTGCGGTAAACCATACGTTGCTGTAAGCATCCTGCCAGGCAGCTCCTCCTATCCTGGCCGGACGATCCTGAGGGAAATCTTTATGATTCTCAGCTATCCATTCCAGAAGTGTATATGCCTGATACTCAGGCGAGACACCGAGGCTGAATACATATCCACCTTCAAGCTCCGACGAATCCATATTCGCAGTCGCGGCAAACAGGACATATTTGTCCTCATTTACTCTTTCTTTCAACGAGGGAACGGCTGCCGGTACAGGCGTCCAGATAAAATCAGCCCCTCTTGCTACGAGCGATTCATATCCCGGTAAATCCCTGGTCGGTTCGTATCTTTCGTCATATTCGATTATCTCCAATGTTACACCCGGGATAAGGTTCTCTTCGTTGAAGTATTCGACTGCGTCCTTTAGGGCGGCATCAATGATGGACATTGGACCTGAAGCCACGCCGGTCTTATCGGTCAAGTTACCGATGGTGATAATCACATCCGCAGCCTCTTCTTGGGTCGGTTCACCACCGCCATCGCTGCAGCCGGCCAACACTCCCGATGTCAGAAATATAGTGATCAATAGCATCACAACGGATATCATTCGCTGTTTCATATGGGAATTCTCCTTGTTAGTTGAAAGGTAAATAACTTATAAACGTAAAGGGGGTTTATTTGTATTTGCCGGGGCAAAGCTAAAATCACTCCATAAATCGGGCTACCGAATCAACGAAATATTAACATTTTTGATAAATAGCTGTCAATTCGGGTGAATTCCATTCGGATATCCGGAAACTAACTGTCCAGGCAGGTGGCCCGGCAAACGAAGCAGCCCTTGTTTTGGATATGAACTGATTGACATTCGAATAAGACAACTGTACATTAAACTCGGTACTAAATTGATTGCCGAAAAGGAGATAAATATGAAAAAGATACTTTCCCTGGTTGTCATGGCAGCTGTGATCGTCTCTTTGCTGCTGGGCTGTGGCGGTGGCGGTGATGATGGAGTAAAAGATGATGGCAATGGGGCCCCGATGAGCCTTCTTCCCGGAAAATCCAATATGATGGGCTATATTGACCTCGCGTGGATCATGGATGAAATGGATATCGAGGGATTTTACGAAAGTGTTCCCAAGGAACCGGGTGATCCGCAGAGTTTCAGCGAGGTACTGGATATCCTGGGTATCGAAGAACTGGAAGAAGCCTATATGTTTGGCGATATGTCTGATATCACGGCGTCTTCCGAGCTACTTGAAACTGAGGCAGGATATTTAGGATTGATTGCAGTGGGTCAGTTCAATCAAGAGCAATTGATCGATGCCCTTGAAATCCAGGCGGAAGAAGAACTGGTTTCCGACGATTACAAGGGGCATACGATCTACTATGATTCATCTGATGAGATGGCTTTGGCGTTTCTGAGTAGTGAGACTCTGGTGCTGGGCACACCGGAATCCGTCGAAGATGTAATCGATGTCAAAGAAGGGGATCGATCCCCGATCAAGGGTGAAGTCGTTGATACTTACAACGATCTTGGTTCCGGAATGGTCAAAATGGCTATGGTTATACCGGAAGATGCGATGGAGGCGATGACGGAAGAGGATTCCGAAGGTTTCGAGATGGGGCTAAATCTGTTTTCGCTGTTTGAGGATATGGAGACGGTGGGGCTCGTGGTGGACAGATCAGACGATTCTCTGCCCATAGATGTTCGGATATGCTTTTCCAATAAAGACTCTGCCGAGAACATGAAAGGGATGCTGGCCCTTCTGATCGGGATGATGGATATGGAAGGTATGGAGATGGAAGAGGAAGATGAGGCGTTCCTCGAGATTATAGAGGGTATGGATGTTAAACTGGATGGCAGTTGTGTTGAAATCGGCCTTGAGATTACCTCCGACATTATCGAGGATATGGCTGAAAGTTTCGAAGAAGGATTCATGGAAGGCTTTGAGGGGTTTGGTTTCGGGGGCTGAAGATAAAGATCAGCCGCATTTACGCACTATAGCTAAAAAAGGCACCGGTAACACCGGTGCCTTTTCTCATATTCATCGATCAGTTTTCACAATTGGGGTTATTAAGGGGATTGTTATGCTTCGAGTAATGGAGAGTTCAATCCCAGGCAAATTTCCTGATAGTTACAGTACGCACATAGCTTACGTTCGTGCTTCGGGAAGTTTTCCTTTGGCTTGGGGATGTTTTCCTCAATGTTTTTGCAGTAGGCATACATCTCCTGAGCCTGTGAGGCAATCTCTTGAGCAAACAGATCCAGATCCTGTTGTGAGAAACTATGCGTCATTTCATCATATGTGTCGCCCAGATAGACAACCACCGGATTCACCTGATCGGCAGAAGCTTGAAAGATGTCCTGTGCATACACCACGTAACCGGTCATTTGCCTGGCGTGTTTTTCGCGGTCCACTTTACCGGTTTTCCAGTCCAATACATATAACGTACCATCGGTAGTAGGGAAGAGGAAATCCACTTTGCAGTAGGCTTTGAGTCCGTTGATGCGTACCTCTCCAAAATCGTTGGGCTCGATAACCCAGTCGTTACGGCGATGCGCATCATCCCCAGTCAGCCATTTGTACCAGGTGCTCTCAAAAAAGTTGTTCAGGCAGGTTCTCACGCGATCTTTCATCTCATCCGAATTGATCTCCGTCTGCTGCCCATAGTATACCTCGAGAAATGTCTTGTTTCGGATCGCCCGGTCCACCTGAAAATCGGCATATTTCAAGACCTCCGGGATATCCTGGGGGGTTTGTTTTTTCAGCCGGTGTAATTGTGTAGCAATGGTATCGTGCACCAGATTGCCGATCTCCAAAGGCGTACTGGTCAGAGACCGGAGGAAATCCAGTTTCTGCGGCAAGACATCTTTATCGAATTTCTTAGCGTAGTAATCGTACCAGTACTGGCGCTTGCACATGCCGAATTTGTCGTACCGGCTGACGGACCATCCCAGAATAGGAGTAAATGGATATTTCCTTTGCATTGATTTTCGTTCCTGATTCACATGCTGGGCGCGAAATCGAGAATATCCAGTTGTAATGTTTCCTGGCCGCGCCACCGGTTTAATTTTAAATTGTATACAATGTCGATCAATGGCGGATTATCGGAATTCAAGTGGTTTAGCCGGAATGCAATGGCGTCCCATATCGCCCCGCGATCGCCCAGCTTAAGCTTAAGATGTTCTCCGTCGTTACCAACCGGCCTGGCTTCCAGCACGCGGATCCCGCGGCTTAAAAATGTTGGTGCGCTGTTAGCCTTCCCGCAGGGTTCGAGGCGTTTAACCAGGCTTAAAGCTCCCTGCCCCATGGAGGACAACCTCAGTTCAGTATCAACCTTGATCGTGGGTTGAAGCTCAATTCCTGAAAGTCTGTCTTTTGCGATTGCCATAAGCCGCTGCTTGAGCGCCGCCAGGTTTTTGTTTGGCATGCCGAACCCTGCTGCCTGTTCATGACCGCCGTACCGGTGAAACAAATCCGAGCACTGTTGCATGGCCGCGATCAGGTTGAATTCGGGGATGCTACGTGCACTGCCGTTACTTTCAATTTCCCCTGTCTCGATAACAATGGCGGGCCGATAATACTTATCAGCCAGCTTGCCGGCGACGACACCGTTCACGCCGGCATGAAACTCTGTATCGGCCACGATGAGGATCGGGATGTCCGGGGTAATGGGGCCCAGTTTACTTTCCGCCAGCAAAGTATATTCTCGCGTCAGATTCTGGCGTTCGTTATTCCGTTGGTCCAGAACCTCGGCCAGCCTTCGGGCTTCTTCATATGAATCGGTGATCAGGATATCATAGCTGATGGATGCATGGTCCAGCCGCCCCGGAGCATTTAACCTCGGGGCAAGCGCGTAAGATATGTTCTCCGCATCTATCGTCCCGAAATCCAGTCCGGCGGTTTCAATCATTGCGTGGATGCCCGTTCTGCGGGTGCCATTGAGGATTTGAATCCCCCGGTTCACCAGGTACCGGTTTTCATCCAGCAAAGGGACGAGATCGGCTACCGTACCCAGAGCTACCAGATCGAGGAACTCTTCAACGTCCGCTCTTTGACCGGCTTTATCGAATAGTGCCTCGATGACTTTATACGCTACGCCAACTCCCGCCAACTCCCGAAAAGGGTAAGCAGAACCGGGTAGTTTGGGATCAATGATTGCCAGTGCCTGCGGAAGAAGGCCGATTGCTTCGTGGTGATCTGTTATGATCAGGTCGAGGCCTGACTGGATGGCATATTCTGCTTCCGGCTGGCTGGTTACGCCGCAATCAACGGTAATGACGAGCGAGATTCCCTGATCGTGCAGTTTTTTCAATGCCGGGTTGTTGAGGCCGTGCCCTTCCTCAACCCGGTGCGGAATATAAGGGATTACTCTGGCTCCCAGATGTTCGAGCCCCTTAACCATAACTGCTGCCGCAGTGACCCCGTCGGCATCGAAATCGCCGAAAACGCCTATCATTTCCCCGGCGTTTATCGCCTGCATGATCCGAGAAATTGCTTTGTCGATGTCCGGCAGGAGGAACGGATCATGCTCGAGCCGGGCATCGGCTGCCAGGAAGCTCTCCGCTTTGGAGGGGTCCGTTACTCCTCGATTGTAAAGCAGTTGAGCCAGGAGAGGCGGTATGTCAGGCGGGTATTTTGAAGCTAGTTCTTCAGGTATGGAAGGGAGTGTTGCCCAGTTCATATTACTTACCAGAGTTACTCTACCCCATCCATTAAGGAATCGTCAACCGCTGAATCGCGACCACAATCAGTAAGAATACTCCGGCAAGTAAAAAGGGCACCCTATTGGTGAGATTCACGCCCAGGCGCATCTGCGACCGGCTCAGGGGCTCGGAGATTCGCCGTGGAGAACGGA
>CAZDMY010000181.1:0-5614 GCA_964506405.1 uncultured Dehalococcoidia bacterium
TTCCGTAGTGGCACGCCGGGATGTAGTGGTCTGCGCCTCCGTCTCATGTATCTACGGTCTGGGCACACCGGAAGAGTATTTTAGTTTCATCACCCGCATCGCAAAAGGGGAAGCGATCAACCGGGATCGGCTGGCCCGGCGGCTGGTGGAGATGCAGTACGAACGCAACGATATCGGCTTTACCCGCGGGAAATTCCGCATCCGGGGCGATACCCTGGAAATCCAGCCTGCTTATGAAGACCTCGCGCTCAGGATCGAATTCTGGGGAGATGAAGTGGAACGGATCAGTACTATCGATCCGCTCACCGGTGAGATACTAAACCAGGAAACCGAGATTGAAATCTACCCGGCCAAGCACTTCGTGACCAGTCCGGAAAAACTGGGTGCCGCCATCGCGGATATCCAAATTGAACTGGAAGAACGCGTAGCAGAACTGAAATCCCTGGATAAGCTGGTTGAGGCCCAGCGACTCTGGGACCGGACCAATTATGATATTGAAATGCTACGCGAGGCAGGATACTGCGGCGGTATCGAGAACTATTCCCGTCATATTTCTCGCCGCCAGCCCGGAACCCCGCCCTGGACGCTCGTCGATTACTTCCCGGATGATTTTCTGATGATAATCGATGAATCGCATATGAGTATCCCCCAGATTCGAGGGATGTACCGCGGCGACCGCGCCCGCAAGGACGTCCTGGTCGAATACGGATTCCGCCTTCCCTCGGCCATCGACAACCGCCCGCTTACCTTCGACGAATTCGAGGCCCGGATCGGCCAGGCGATCTATACCTCCGCCACCCCCGGACCCTACGAGAAGGAAAACAGCCAGCAAGTGGCCGAACAGGTGATCCGGCCCACCGGCCTGCTCGACCCCACCGTGGAGGTTAAGCCATCTCTGGGACAGATCGACGACCTACTGGACCAGATCAGGACACGCGTCGATCGGAAGGAGCGCGTCCTGATCACCACGCTGACTAAACGCATGGCAGAGGAACTGGCCGATTATCTTATGGAGATGAATATCCGCGTTCACTATCTTCACTCGGAAGTCGATACGCTCCAGCGGGTGGAGATCTTGCGCGACCTGCGGCTGGGCGTTTACGATGTAATCGTAGGGATCAACCTGCTGAGAGAGGGGCTTGACCTTCCGGAAGTAAGCCTGATAGCAATACTCGATGCCGATAAAGAAGGATATCTGCGATCCGAAACCGCTCTCATTCAGACAATGGGCCGGGCCGCCCGCCATATTGAGGGTCACATCATCATGTACGCGGATAACATCACCGGTTCCATGCAGCGGGCCATCGACGAAACCAACCGCCGTCGCGCAATTCAGGAAGCTTACAACATCGAGCACGGGATCACGCCGGAAGGGATTCACAAGGCAATCAAGAATATTACCGACCAGTTCCGCGAGGTAACCCGGGGAAAGGAACCGGCATTAAGACCGGAGGAAGGCATATCCAAAGCCGAGATCAATCGGCTTATCAAGAAACTGGAATCCCAGATGAAGGCAGCCGCTAAAAGTCTGGAATTCGAAAAAGCAGCCATTCTGCGAGATCAGATTGGCGAGTTGCGGAAAGTTGTAGTCGAACAACCGTAGTGCGAGGCTTCAGCCTCGAGTATCGAAGGCGCCCCTTAAGGGCCGCGCTACGAGTATGAAAACCCTGATAATCGCACCTATAAAATACAGGAGGAGAAAATGAGTTTGGACAAATTCAGACTGGATGGTAAAGTAGCCATCATAACCGGGGCGGGGCGGGGAATCGGCCAGGCCACAGGCTTGGCCTTCGCTGAAGTGGGCGCCAACATCGTCTTCTCGGCAAGGACCGAAGCGGATATTCAAGCCGGCGCGGATAAGGCGAAGGAACTGGGGGTGAAGGCGATCGCCGTCCCCTGTGATGTGATGGATGAAGCACAACTGAAAAACCTGGCCCAGCAAACCATCGATGAGTTCGGTAAGATCGATATTATCGTAAATGTGGCCGGCGGTGCTCTGCCCAATCAGATCGAGAACACCACCCGCGATCAGTTGAACCAGGCCTTCGATTTCAATGTCTCGTCGGCGTTCAGCTTTACAAAGATCTGCCTGCCGCATTTGCGGGAATCCCGGGGCTGCGTGATAAATATCAGTTCGGCAGCCGGACGGATTGTACAGAAGAATTTCTGCGTCTACGGGACAGTTAAGGCAGGCTTAAGTTATATGACTAAGATGATGGCCCACGACCTGGCACCGGATGTGAGAGTCAATGCTATTGCACCCGGTGGTATTATGACGGATGCGCTCAAGATGTTCCTGGATGAAGCATCGATTCAGAAGATGTGCGACCTGACGCCGATGAAAAGGCTGGGGGAAGCTGAGGATATTGCGCTGGCTGCGCTTTATCTGGCATCACCCGCAGCAAGCTGGGTAACCGGTAAAGTATTCGAGATCGATGGCGGCATGGAAGCCACCAACATGCCATTTTGATGATGTTGGGGAACCCCCCCTTTCATCCCCCTTTGACAAAGGGGGAAATCGGGGGATTTTCTCCATTTCGAACGATACCGGAAACAACCTAATCCACCGCGATCATCACATTCGATGCTTTGATCATCACGTAGACATCCTTGCCCGGGGCAAGCTGCAGATTCTCCGCTGAATGTTTGGTAATGATCGAGACGATCTCCTGGCCATCAGGTAATTCCAGAATGATCTCGGAATTGACCACACCGTGGTTAACCTGTTTGACCTTGACCTTCAATAAATTACGCGCGGAAAGTTTCATAGCGCACCTCCCGTTTTAGTGTTCTAAAGGATACCATATGCGAACCGGTAACTCAACTATCAAAGGAAATCACACATCAAGTGATGGCATAATATTTTTTGCAGTATTTTGGGGCAGCAAGGTGAGCGTTCAATAAAGAGTTTATTTCTGATGGCACTCGCAATACCGGGATTTCTTCTTACCGGCATAGAGGCCGGAGCAAATTCACCCCACCGTCTCCGGGTCCCAAGTTCCGGGGTGGGGATCGCCCGAATAAGAGAAACAGAGATGGGGGAACTGCGAACTAATAACTTCCGACTATCGACTAACGACTGACGACTAATGATTCGTGACCATTCTTATGCGATTAACGGCCAGGTAGAGTGCCTCCCGGATTATTTCCAGAAATCCGAGGCGATTTCAATCAAGTTACCATCCGGGTCGGCGATCATCGCGGATCTCATTTTCCACGGTTCATTCCGTGGCCCGTATACCGATTTCCCGCCGTGAGCGATTATTCGTTGGTATTCTATATCAACGTTCTCTGGAGCACCAACATTCACGGCCAGCTCAAAGGTCCCATTCAGTTTACTCGTGAATTCGGGCGTCTGGCCCAGAAGTTGCGGCAACATTTTCCTTTCATACATGGCGAATCGTATACCCTCATGGTTGAATTCTGCATAAGGGCCTTCGCCATCCCATTCAATTTGTATTCCGATGACGTCTCTGTAAAAACTCACCATTGGGGGTAAATCTGTAACAAACAAACCTACCAGATCAAATTTTCGATTCATGTCGTCCCTTTCCTTTCTATCACTAAATCCATGGAAACCAATGACAAATAAGCTATGGAGTACCTGAAGACTTTCGACCTTTGACTCAAGACTGACAACTTTCGACTATCGACTGACAACTATCGACTCCCTGGCTACTGGTTACTGGTTACTGGTTACTGTTTCTTGTTTCTTGTTTATTGGTTATTGTTTCCTGTTTCCTGGTTAACGTACTACTCCCAGTTACTAATCGGTTTTCCGTCTTTATCTTTCATTGATCCTGTGACAGCAAAAATGAAATCGATCAAAGCCCAGAGGCCAAATCCGCCCAGTGTCAGCAGCATGAGTACGCCTGTTCCATATTTCTCAAGATAGAACCGATGAATGCCCAGGTTGCCAACGAAAAAGGCCAGTAATGTGACTGCCAGCCTGGACCTTGGGGATACCGTCGGATCGATCGGCATTCCGCTGAACTGCTCCCGGGACCGGCGTCGCTTGATCAATACCCATAGGATCAGGAGTCCGCCAACAATGAATCCGGCAAATCCGATTCCGATAGATCTGAGGATAGCTCCCAGAATATCGAACTGTGGGCCGAGGGCGAAAACCACTTCCGGCGATGAGCTGCCATCCTGATATCTTACCACCAGGATATACGAACCGGATTCCTCGATTTCAAATTCAAAGAGCGATTTCCCGGCCCGGCTTCCGATTTGATAACTCATGTCCCCCGATGCTGTTGAAACCGGAATCGGTTCAGATGTCCCCTTTGAATGAAGACTGACGACAACGCCTTTTAGATATTCACCTGTCGAATAGCCCTTACCATCGATAGAACTCTGGTATTCATAGAAGATGGTGTATTTGCCGGAATCGAGGCGAAGTTCATGCGTACCGGGCACGACCACTCGGGTATCCGGATTGCTCTCAAATAAATCGACTACCAGAAATACGATTGCCAGGACAATGGGAATAATGATAATCGCCGCACCCAGGCCGTATAACCAGGCAGGGGGGCCTTTACTTTCTGCACCCGGGATAATAACGGTATCCTGTCCTGGATGATAAGATTGCGGAAGCGATGCAGCACAATTAGGACACACGCGCCAGTCGTCAGAGACCTTGTATCCGCACTTGGGACAATACAATGTGCCTGCCTCCTCTGTTTTCGATATTAACCCGCATTTCTCCGTATTATGTACCTTTGGAGTTAAGACATGCAAATGGGAAACATGGATTGGTAGCTTTCAAATGCCTAAGCCCAAATGGCAAATGAACGTCCAAAACCTAAATGACTGACGACTTGCGACCGAAAGCCGACCGCCGACATCCGATCGCTGAATGCCAAACGGAAGGAATAACCACGGAGACACGGAGTACAGGAAACACGGACAATTAGCCTGGTGGCTTTGTGATTTGTTGGCACGTCTTTGTCGGGCAACTGACGACTCGGCACTCGGCACTCAGTACTCGGCACTCGCCTGCCCGGTTATTGCTTCTTGTCTCTTGGTTATTTTCTTTCGACTCGGCACCCGGAACTAATATCAGCGTCCCTTAGTTTGCTTAACTTGAGGGTGGATAACTACCCACCATTTAGTGAGCTTATCATCCATATGAACTTGAAATATCGTTAGAGCAATCTTGACATATATCGCTGATTCTATTCAGTTTAGTCTCCAGTTCTATTTTATCAGGAGACCAGTCCGAAGGGCATTGGTCTCTCAGTCTTTCCATCCTGTCGTCCATCTCTTCAACAAGCACATGAAGATCATTCACGTGCCCCAGTATCTTTCCTTTGTCCCCGGATGGGAGCTTATCCATCTTCCTCATTATGTCATAGATTTTGGCCTTCCATCCCGTCAACTCAATTGTCAGGTTGTCGCAATATTCCTCAATATCCATCTCCAAAAATACCTCCCTTATTTGAATTGCCCGGTTATTGTAGCTACACAATATAAGGCAAATTTCTAATATCTGGTTTTCCCCGAAAATCACCTTTGATTGCCGCCATTATACGCCCTGCCTACATCAAACACAACCCCTACTCTCTTCCAATGGAAAATGAGCCTGAAGGAGGGAATGATTTCCAATGGT
>CAZDMY010000182.1:0-5605 GCA_964506405.1 uncultured Dehalococcoidia bacterium
CAAGTTCCGTACGGATACGCATATGATTGAGCCGTTATGGTCGCTAGACTAATAATCGCCGGAAATCATAACGTGTAAAGGAGAAGCATGGCCAGGGAAACGCTTGATCGTTCAACAGAAAAGACAGTCATTCGAAATACTTCGGGAATAAATATTGAATTGAAAGTTGCGACGCAGCCGAATCCTGCAATCAAGGTAACCGGAGACGGGAACGGGGCCGCCCATGAACACACCGGCCCGGCTGCGACGATGGTCGAGGCCACTGCTTCTCATCAACAGTTTAATAATCTGGTTGTCGTATCCAACCGGTTACCGGTGTCTTTGGCCAAAAATGGGAACGGCACCTGGGAAAGCAAGCCAAGTTCTGGCGGGTTGGTGACTGCGCTGATGCCGATTCTGCGTAAAACCGGTGGCCGGTGGATCGGCTGGCCAGGGACCGTAGATGAAGCGGGTATTGAAGATGCGCTCGTATCGGCCGGAGAGCAGACCGGTTGCCGGTTCGATCAGGTTTGCCTGACGCAGGCTGAACTGGAGGAATACTACTACGGATTCTGTAACGAGATCATCTGGCCACTCTTTCACGAACTGAGGTCACTGTGCAATTTCAATCGCGCTTACTGGAATACGTACTGTTCCGTCAATAGTAAATTCGCCAGGATTACTGCCCGGAAAGCAACTGACGAAGACTATATATGGGTGCAGGATTATCACCTGCTTTTAATGGCCAGGTACCTGAGAGCGCTGGGCGTTCAGAACCGGATCGGGTTCTTTCTTCATACGCCGTTTCCTTCGCCTGAGATCATGGGCGGTATGCCCTGGTGTTCAAAAATCATGGAATCATTGCTTGAATACGACCTCCTCGGCTTCCAGACCAAGCGGGACAAGGACAATTTCACCCGCTGTGCCGAAAGACTGGGAGCCGCCATGAATATCGAGGAAAATGGGGGCAGTTCCGTACTGCTCACGCCCGAGCGCAAGATCACTGCCGGCGTATTCCCTATCAGTATCGATTTCGATGAATTCAACACGAATGCTTCTATAGCCGAGGTAACAAAAAGGGTTGATGAACTGCGCTCTGAAAACAATAATCGGAAGATCGCGCTCGGTGTCGACCGGCTGGATTATTCCAAAGGGATTCATCTGCGATTGCGTGCATTCAAAAAAGCACTCGAGGATTACCCGGAGTTGAGGCAGAAGATCTCGTTGATCCAGGTTGTGGTGCCCAGCCGAGACGACATACCGGAATACCGCCGGCTGAGATCGGACATCGAGGGGACGGTGGATGAGATCAACCGGCAATTTTCCGAAGCTGACTGGACGCCGGTTCATTATATCTATTCCAGCGTTCAGCGAACCGAGTTGCTGGCTTTGTACAGGGCTGCCGATATCGCGCTGGTTACGCCGGTGAGAGATGGGATGAACCTGGTGGCCAAGGAATTCTGCTCTGCCAGTGTGGATGGGAACGGGGTGCTGGTTTTGAGCCCTTTCGCCGGGACTGCCGCCCAGTTCGGGAGCAAGGCGTTACTGGCCGACCCTTACGATATAAAGCAATTGGCGGCGGCCATTCGGAAGGCATTCGCCATGCCTGAAGCCAAATCCAGTGCGCGCATGAAGCGCCTGAGACAAAGCGTTAGACGAAAGGACATTTTCTGGTGGGCGGATCGTTTCCTCCAGACAGCAAACGGGAATAGCAAGTGCACTACCGGGGTCGCACCGACGGCTGCATTGCGATACAGGCGATAGCAAATGTGTTTTTTATAAACGTTTCTTGACATGACGTCCGTCGGTTGCCACAATGAATTTGATGGGGTATTAATGTGAGTTTCCCATCGTGAAAAATGGTTGCAAACGGCCGCGAGACGATCGCATATTTTTCCATGGAGGTCGGAATCGACCCCAATATCCCTACCTACAGTGGGGGGCTTGGCGTGCTTGCGGGGGACAGCCTGCAGGCGGCCGCAGACCTCGGACTCGGCGTGGTGGGGGTAACGCTCCTGTATCGCTCCGGATATTTTGAACAACACCTGGATGAAAACGGCTTCCAAACGGTAGGCCCCTCTGTCTGGTATCCCGAGGAGTCCATGGAACCCCTGAGCCCCCGAATTCTCGTAGAGATTGAGGGCAGACATGTCGTAGTACGGGCCTGGCGGTACGTGGTCAAAGGGACTTCGGGTGAAACCATCCCGCTGTATTTTCTGGATACCGATCTGGAAGAGAACTCCGACTGGGATAGAAGTCTGACCACGCATTTGTATGGCGGCGATAACCGGTTTCGCCTGGCCCAGGAAGTGTTGCTCGGCTTCGGCGGGATCGAAATGCTGCATGCCCTCGGGCACACCGACCTGAAAGCTTACCATATGAACGAAGGGCATTCGGCTTTCCTGGTCATCGCGCTCCTGAAGCGCATCCTCAATGGGAAATCGGATGGTCAGGTAACCGAGGAAGATGAGGAAAAGGTTCGCTCAAAATGCATCTTCACCACGCATACCCCGGTACCTGAGGGTCACGATCAGTTCCCGGGAGAACTGGTTCGGCAGGTGGCCGGCAACCAGATCGAGAACCTGCTGGAATCTTCACAATGCCTGTTGAACGGAACCCTCAACATGACCGATCTGGCGCTCTCTTTTTCCCACTATATAAACGGCGTATCGATGCGGCATGAGGAAATATCGCGGGGCATGTTTCCCGGTTACCCGATCAATTCGATCTCCAACGGGGTTCATGCCCTTAACTGGACTTCGGTGCCGTTCCGGCGGTTGTACGATCGATATATGCCGGAGTGGCGGCGCGATAATCTCTACCTGCGATATGCCATCAGCATTCCGGCGGCGGATATCCAGCAGGCACACAATGAGGCCAAACACCGGTTACTAAGTGAAATCGAAAGGCGAACCGGGAAACACCTGAGTGAAGATGTTCTGACCCTGGGATTTGCCCGAAGAGCCACCGCCTACAAGCGGGCTGATTTCTTCTTCTATGATATTCCCCGGCTTAAACGCATGGTCAAAGAATACGGGAAGCTCCAGATCGTTTTTGCGGGTAAGGCACACCCGAAGGATCGGGGAGGCCAGACCATGATCCGCCACATTTTCGAAGCGGCGGAAGAACTCCGTGGCATGCTGCCGATCATCTATTTGGAAGGTTATGATCTTTCGCTTGCCCGCCACCTTGTCTCAGGTGTCGATGTCTGGCTGAATACTCCGCAGAAGCCACATGAGGCCTCCGGGACGAGCGGGATGAAGGCAGCGATGAACGGGGTGCCGACGCTCAGTGTGCTGGACGGATGGTGGATTGAAGGCCATATCGAGGGGGTTACCGGCTGGTCCATCGGAGAAGGCTGGGAGCCCGAAAGCGATCCCGTCAAAGAGATCGGTTCGCTCTACGAGAAACTGGAGCAGGTGATTATGCCTATGTACTATCAGCGTCCAACTGAATTTGCCGAAGTGATGCGCTACACAATCGCGATCACCGCTTCCTACTACAATTCCCAGCGAATGATCCGCCAGTACTTCAACAACGCCTATGTCGAAGCCCTGCGGCGATAGCGTGTCTACGTAAACTGTCCCTCTCTGAAGGCATCAGGCCTTTTCCGGTTTCTCTTCCTGAGATCATACCTCGGCCTCTTCAGACCCCTCTCCGAAGCGAGTTGAGTTGTTGTAGTTCTTCTTCACTACATAGTGGCATCACGAGGAGACCGGCAGGCCAACGTGGTCCTTAGCTGCGCACGCCCAGGTCTCAAGATGCGCCTAGGTGTACGCATCTAAGGATCGTGGGCGTATGATCTCCCAAATCTCCCTCTTTCCCCCTTTACTAAAGGGGGATTAAAGGGGGTTCGCCACTGTTCGCCAGCAATGACATGTCACATTTGCTTGAAGTATTAATATTTTACAACTTGTGTCTTAAGGATTCGGATCGATGATTACTTCGATTGTCTGTTACAGTTTCATCCCGTTGGTCGATGCCACGGTTTCTTATATGCGGTAATCTGCCATTGGGATGAACCAAACGAAGTTAAAGGAGGCGCGGCTATGACTCTGACACTATCATCACCGGCATTCGATGAAATGCAGGCAATTCCAGGTAAGTACACGTGTGATGGAGAGGATGTTTCTCCGCAACTGGCCTGGAATATTGTTCCGGAAGGCACACAATCCTGGGCCCTGGTAATGGATGATCCTGATGCCCCGGTGGGTGTGTTCACCCACTGGTTGATATTCGATCTTCCACCCAACATGCAGGAATTGCCGGAGGGTGTGCCGAACGAAGAGCAACTGGCTGCCGGCGGCAAGCAGGGGAAAAACGATTTCGGACGCGTTGGCTACGGGGGGCCATGTCCACCGGCAGGGAAACCCCATCGATACCGGTTCCACCTGTACGGGCTGGACCGGTTCACCGGACTTAAACCCGATATTTCCAAACAGCAACTACTGGATGCGATTGAAGGGCATATCGTCGACAGTGCTCAACTGACGGGGAAGTATCAACGGTAATACACAACATCAACGAACAGGAGGACAAAAATGGCGATCAAGATAGGGATCAATGGATTCGGCCGGATCGGCCGGCTGACACTCAGAGCGGCAGTTGAACGCAAAGCTAATGTGGAAGTGGTGGCGGTGAACGACCTGACCGATGCACCGACAAATGCACACCTGCTGCAATACGATAGCAGCTACGGGCGATTCGCGGGCGAGGTTGAGGCAGGAGAAGAAACTATCACTGTGAATGGCAAGAAAATTGAAGTGACCGCCGAAAAGGATCCTGAGAAAATCCCCTGGAAGGATTACGGGGCGGAGGTGGTTATCGAGTCCACCGGTGTGTTCCGGGATGCCACCAAAGCGGCGGCGCACCGGACGGCCGGAGCTAAGAAAGTCATAATTTCCGCTCCGGCTAAGAACGAGGACGTGACGGTGGTACTGGGCGTTAACGAGAGCGATTATGATCCTACCAAACATCATGTCATCTCAAACGCATCCTGCACCACGAACTGTATTGCGCCGGTGGTGAAAGTCCTTCACGATGCCTTTGAGCTGCAGCGCGGTCTGATGACCACCACACACGCCTATACCAACGATCAGCGGCTGCTGGATATGTATCACAAGGACTTACGCCGGGCGCGGGCGGCAGCCGTTAATCTTGCCCCCACCACAACGGGAGCAGCCAAAGCTGTTGCACTGGTGATGCCGGAGCTCGAAGGAAAGCTGGACGGCATGGCGCTGCGAGTGCCCATCCCAACCGTTTCCATCTGCGACTTTGTCGCGAACATCGGTAAATCGGTGACCATTGATGAGGTCAACCAGGCCTTCAAGGAGGCCGCCGAAGGCCGGCTTCGGGGCATTCTGGAATACTGCGACAAGCCGCTGGTCAGCGTCGATTTCAAGGGGAACTCCGCCAGCGCGATTCTGGATGCACAAAGCACCGTGGTCATGGCAGGAAATATGATCAAAGTTCTGGCCTGGTACGACAACGAGTGGGGCTACAGTTGCAGGCTGGTCGACCTGGTGGAGTACATTGCCAGCAAGGGACTTTAAACCCGAATAAAATGTCATTGCGAGTCCGCCCAGGCGGACGTGGCAATCTCCGGTTGTACAGGGAGGTCGCCACG
>CAZDMY010000183.1:0-5597 GCA_964506405.1 uncultured Dehalococcoidia bacterium
AAAGACGGAGTCCTGGCAGGGGTGTTCCGTTCAATCCTATGGGGTACCACCGGCAGCCTGTCCCGAGCAACCAATATCGCTTCTATGGCCGGGATCGGCATCGGCTGGCTCCTGATCGCTTTCGGGGTCTTTCAGGTATTGGGAGGGGCGTTCCTCGGCGGTCTCTGGATCGCCTTCATCGGCTGGTTTTTAAGCAGTGCAGCCGAATCCAGCCGCCGTCAGCTTACCATGCACGAATACCTGAGCGGCGTTCCCGTAAGCCGGATCATGACCCAAAGCCCGGAATCGGTCCACCCGGATACTTCGGTTGAAAAAGTGGTCCGCGATCGCTTCCTGGAACAGCAGCACCGCGCTATGCCCGTGTGTGATAACAGCCATCCGGTGGGAATCATCACCATCACCGACATCAAGAAGGTCCCTCAGGAAAACTGGGCTTCCACCCGAGTGCGGGACATTATGCCGCAGGGGCAATTGCATACGATCTCCTCTCAGGAAAATGCTGAAAAAGCCTTCAAGATGCTCGCGGAAAACGATATAAACCAACTACTCGTTACCGAGAACGGCCAGTGCAACGGGATGATCTCAAGGTCGGGCATACTAAACTACCTGCACTTCCGGAAAGAACTGGGTATGAAACCGGGATCGGGGAAATCGTAAAGAAACGAGACAGTAAGTGTATCGGAGGTATAGACATGTGGCATTATCACGACGGAATGGGATGGTGGATGGGTTTTTGGCGAGATATCAAAAAAGGAATTCGAACCAATCAGGCAGGGTATCGCCTGAATATGATTCGGGAGCGTTATAATGGATAACCAACCTCAATACTCCAGAAAAGTAGCCATCGTCGGCGCGGGTGCCGTGGGGTCCACGTTCGCCTATGCGCTGGCCCAGAATGGCATTGCGGATGAAATAGTCCTCATCGACAAGGATCGCGAACTGGCCAAAGGACAGGCCCTGGACCTGGCCCACGGCCTTCCTTATTTCCCTTCAGTGGATATCCGGGCCGGTGAAGCGAGCGATTACGCGGACGCCCAGGTGGTCGTGATCACGGCCGGCTCCAAGCAGAAAGCGGGCGAATCCCGCCTGGACCTGCTCCAGCGAAATGCCCGGATTATGGAAAGCATCGTGGATGAAATCACCGGGCAGGATTCGAAAGCCGTCCTGGTCGTGGTGAGCAATCCGGTGGATATCATGACCTGTGTAGCTCAACAACACTCGGGGTGGCCACGGGGACGGGTGATCGGGTCCGGGACTGTACTGGATAGCGCCCGGCTGCGCTACATACTGAGCCGCCACTGCGACATCGATGTGCACAATATTCATGCCTATATGCTGGGAGAACATGGTGACAGCGAGTTTGCCGCCTGGTCTATGGCCCACCTGGGTGGCATCGCTATCAAGGAATACTGCCCCATCTGCGGTAAGTGCGATGACTGGAACGAAGAACACAAGGAGATCGAGAACCGCGTCCGGCAGTCCGCCTACCATATTATCGATTACAAGGCGGCCACCTGTTTTGCCGTCGGGCTGGCCCTGGTGCGAATCGTCGGGGCAGTTATTCGTAACGAGCGCAGCGTCCTGACCGTTTCCACTTCACTGGAGGGAGAATACGGACTGGAGGATGTCAGCTTAAGCCTGCCCAGCATCGTTTCCGGCCAGGGGGTCGAAAAGATACTCGGAGCAAGCCTGCCAAAAGAAGAGATGGACGCACTTCAGAACTCAGCCAACACACTGAAAGAGGCGATGGCCGGGTTACACCAGTCGGTATAACGATCGGTGAAAGGATATCAGATGAATTCGCATGAAGGCCACGGCTCCGGTCACGAGCAGCACAGCCAGAAAAGTCAGGAGTATCAGGGTCACAACCAGCACGGGAACGGAAACCAGGGGCATGGCAGCCACCATGCGCACATGGCCGCCGATTTCAAGCGCCGGTTCTGGATATGCCTGGCGCTGACCGTTCCGGTTCTGGTTCTTTCCCCGCTGATTCAGGATTTCTTCAACGTTGAAGAGACCCTCGATTTCAGCGGCGATTCGTATCTGCTATGGGTATTTTCCACCGCGATCTTTCTTTACGGCGGTTACCCGTTTATCAAGGGACTTTATGACGAGCTGAAATCCCGCCAGCCGGGCATGATGACGCTGATCGGCCTGGCGATTAGCGTGGCCTACATCTACAGCAGCGCCGTCACCTTCGGGCTTAGCGGGAAAGTTTTCTACTGGGAACTGGCTACCCTGGTCGACGTGATGCTTTTGGGCCACTGGCTGGAGATGCGGTCGATCATGGCGGCTTCTTCGGCCCTGGAAGAACTGGCCAAACTGATGCCCTCTGAAGCCCACAAAGTCGATAAGAATGGCCAGATCACCGATGTCAGGATCGAAGAACTTGTTGCCGGTGACCAGATCATCATCAAACCGGGAGAAAAGGTCCCGGCTGACGGACGCGTCATCGAGGGCGAAAGCTCGGTCAATGAGGCCATGCTCACCGGTGAATCGACGCCGGTTCCGAAATCGGAAGGCAACGACGTTATCGGCGGCTCCATCAACGGAGAGGGGTCGATCACCGTAGAAGTTGAGAAAACCGGTGAGGAATCTTATCTTTCTCAGATGACCCGCCTGGTTCAGCAGGCGCAGGAATCCAAATCGCGCAGCCAGAACCTGGCCGACCGCGCCGCCCTCTGGCTGACCCTCATCGCCATCACCGCCGGAGTTCTTACCATCGCTACCTGGCTGACGGTGTTCAACGAGGATTTCGTCTTTTCGCTCGAACGGATGGTGACCGTGATGGTGATCACCTGCCCCCACGCGCTCGGGCTGGCCATCCCGCTGGTGGTATCGGTTTCTACAGCTCTTGCAGCAAAAAACGCCCTGCTGATTCGCGATCGGAACGGATTTGAAAGGGCACGTAATATCCAGGCAATTCTGTTCGATAAAACCGGAACGCTGACCAAAGGCGAATTCGGGGTCACGGATGTCGTCGTTACCGATGGAACCATTGACGAAAAAGAATTGCTGAAGATGGGAGCCGCGGTGGAATCCCGCTCGGAACATCCGATTGCAAAGGGGATTGTAGCATCCGCAGAGGATCATTACGAAATCAAAGATTTTCAGTCCATACCCGGAAAGGGAGCATCAGGGACGGTTCAAAACAAAAAAGTGGCGGTAGTCAGCCCCGGCTATTTGAAGGAAAAGCAACTGGAAGGAGCAGACGCAGACGGTCGTCTGCGGGAAATCGAAACTCAGGGAAAGACCATCGTCCATGTGCTGATTGACGATCAACCGGCGGGCGCAATAGCACTGGCCGATATGGTTCGCGAGGAATCCAAAGAAGCCATCACCAAGCTTAAAAGTATGGGCATCCAGTGCATGATGATCACCGGTGATAACGAGCAGGTGGCCAAGTGGGTGGCAGACGAAGTGGGACTGGATGAATACTTCGCCGGGGTATCTCCGGACGAAAAAGCCGATAAGGTGAAGCAGGTACAAGCCAGAGGACTGGTGGTGGCCATGACCGGGGACGGGGTGAATGATGCCCCGGCCCTGGCTCAGGCGGATGTCGGCATCGCCATCGGTACCGGCACGGATGTAGCGGCTGCATCGGCAGATATCATCCTGGTTCGAAGCAATCCGATGGATGCGGTATCCATCGTGGAACTCTCTCGTGCAACCTACCGGAAGATGCTGCAGAATCTGGGCTGGGCCACCGGGTATAATGCATTCGCCATCCCGCTGGCAGCCGGGGCGGCATACAATGCGGGCATCCTGTTGAGTCCGGCAGTCGGTGCAGCCCTGATGTCGCTCAGTACAGTGATCGTGGCCATCAATGCCCGATTCCTGAAACTGAAAACGGAATGAAAAGGAAGTATGGGGAAGGACTCGCTTGAAATGTTATGGGAATCGGTGCCCGAAAGCGGAGAGGTTTTCCGGCCCGATAACCTCTTCGATCTGCCGGAACCAGCGAAACGCTACCTCGAACACACGATAGGGCCGGGTACGCGGCTGGCGACCGCCTGTCGACTCGGGATGCACGGCGAGATCAAGCTTAAAGGATGGATTCCGTTCAAAGGTGAGCAGGTTATTAATCGGGATCGCGGAATGATCTGGCGGGCCAGGGTGAAAGTGATGGGTATGCCCGTAGGTGGATTTGACCGCATTATCGATGGTGCCGGTGAAATGCGCTGGAAACTGCTGGGCATCATTCCAGTCATGTCTGCTTCAGGCCCTGATATCAGCCGCTCAGCGGCCGGCAGGCTCGCAGCCGAAATGGTGTGGCTGCCTTCTGCTTTTGTTCTCGGCAATACATCCTGGACGGAAACCGGACCACTGAGTGTGCGGGCGAATTTTTCCGTGCAGGGATACCAAACCAGCCTGGATATTGCTGTTGATGAGCAGGGGCGACTGGAAACGCTGCATCTGAAACGGTGGGGAGACCCCGACGCGTGCGAATTTCGAGAAATCGATTTCGGGGCAGTTGTGCAATCGGAAGCCACCTTCGATGGCTATACAATCCCGAGCCAGTTGCGTGTCGGCTGGTTCTTCTCACCGCCCCGATTTGAAAACGAGGGGGAGTTCTTCCGGGTGACAATCGATGATGCACAGTTCCTATAGATCAATACGCAGAGGAGGATAAGATGACTGAAACAGGCGCTCGCTTAATAAGGAACTCTCAGTTCTGGATGGCTTCGGTGTTGCTGGCTATTACGGCTGTCATCTCGGTGGGGAACTTTGAGCGGTGGTGGGACTGGTATTTCGACCTCGGGTATTTCTCATTCACCCACTGGCTCGTCTGGTTCGGAGCCGGGTATATAGCTGCTTTCACCCCTGTGTACCTCTATCTGAAGAGAAGTCGTAAAGGCAATCTCGGCGTATTGATGAAGGTGCATGTTTTCGGTAACCTGATTGCCTTTACCTTAATCTCCATCCATTTCACCCAGCAGGCCGGACGACCGCCCCAGTTCCCGCCGGTGCATTCCACCGGCCTGATTCTGTATATTTTCACCGGCGCTATGGTGGCAACGGGTTTTATGCAGCGATTTCAATTAATCGGGCGCTTAAGAAAAACCTGGCGTTTCGTCCATGCCAGCCTGAGCCTTTCTTTCTACATCGTGATCGTTGTTCACGTGCTCCAGTTCTATGATGTCTTGTAGACCATCGAATGTACGGCTCAATTCCGAACTCCTCGCGACGATACGGATAGTATGTCATTGCGAGGCCTTACGCCAGACGCGTAAGGCCGTGGCAATCTCCGCCCTGATTTGGCTGTCATTGCGAGCACGCGATAGCGGGCGTGGCAATCTCCGGTTGATCAGGGAGATCTTTATATCCTCCCTCCCTTGAAGGGAGGGACAAGAGGGAGGGTGAAATGCCAGGAAAGGTATGTGATATGGTAAATAGAAGCAGCAAAGCGGTATCTTCACCCTCACCTTAGTCCTCTCCCTCAAGGGAGAGGTAAAATACTCTCGCCCCTGGCGGGTTTGTAGGGGCGCAAGGCCTTGCGCCCGTGCGAGTGAGGTGGTTAAATCTGTCTTTGCGAGTCCGTCGCGGCGGATGGCAATCTCCGGTTGATCAGGGAGATCATACGCCGCAGCGCATCT